>JAEZBF010000164.1 GCA_023427545.1 Pseudomonadota bacterium | reverse complement strand
TCATCGAGGAGAGCGGTAAGATCATCGCTGCCAGCAAGCTGGCGGAAGAGCTGCTGGGCGCCGGTCTCAACGGCCGGCTGGCGCGCGAAGTGCTCCCCCGCCAAATCGATCGTGCGGTCCGCCGGATCATGGAGGCGCCGCCCCCTCAGCCGCATGCTCCGCCTGCCGAGGTGTTGCTCCCGACGCAGGATAATGAAGCGCGGATCATCGAGTACTCGATCACGCTGTCCGAGGTGAAGGAACTCGAGCGCAGGGTTGAGGCTCGCACGAGGCGGGTTGCCTGCCTCACGTTCCGCGACATCAGCGAACGCCGTCACAACGAGCAGCGCCTGAACTACCTCGTCAGCCATGATCCCCTCACGGGTGCCTGGTCGCGCCTGAAGCTCGTCGAGATGATCGATGCCCTGATGGTCGATGACCGCACTCGGGCTAATGGAGTGACGGTCATCCTCATCGACCTTGGGCGTTTCAAGACTGTGAATGACACCCTGGGCCACAGCTACGGCGACATGGTGCTCAAGCAGGTTGTGAGCCGCCTTAAGGCTTGCGAGGTCGAGGCTGTGGCGCGCCTTGGTGGCGACAGCTTCGCCCTGGCGCGCCCCGGTACCATGGCCCCCGACGATCTGGGCGCCTTCTGCAGCGGTGTGCTCGAACGGGTAACCCAGGCCTACCATCTCGAGGGAGGCCACCAGGCTCTGATCGCGGCGAGCGCAGGCGCGACCACTTCGGACGTTTCGGGGTACGACCCTCAGGTGCTGATCAGTCATGCGGATATGGCGCTGAGCGCTGCAAAGCGGAGGCCAGGCAGCAGCTTTGCGGTGTTCTCCCCTGAGATGGATGAGCGCCTGAAGGAAAAGCAGGACATGGAGGTCGCGCTCAGGCTTGCCCTGGAGCGCAACGAACTGTCCGTCACTTATCAACCACAGGTCGATCTCGACAGCGGGCGGATGATTGGCGTCGAGGCGCTGGTGCGGTGGCACCATCCCGAACTCGGCACCGTTTCGCCGACCCGTTTCATTCCAGCCGCCGAAGAAACGGGCCAGATGGTGGAGATCGGTCGCTTTGTCCTGCGCACGGCCTGTGTTGATGCGATGGGTTGGCCCGAGCACATCCGGCTGGCCGTCAACGTTTCCCCGATGCAGTTCGAACTCGTCGATGTCGCGGCCGAGGTGCGGGAGGCGTTGTCGCTTTCGGGTCTGCCGCCGAGCCGGCTCGACCTCGAGATTACCGAGGGCTTGTTCATGTCGCGCGACCGGAGCATTACCGACGCCCTCGAGCGGCTGCGCGAAATGGGTATCGGCATCGCGCTCGACGACTTTGGCACGGGCTATTCCTCGTTGAGCTATCTGGGGCGTCTGCCCGTCGACAAGATCAAGATCGACCAGAGCTTCGTGAGCAGCCTGCCTGCTGACCAGGAGGCCGGCGCGATCATCCGGGCGGTGATGACCCTCTCCGAGACGCTCAACAAGGTTGTGGTCGCTGAGGGCGTCGAGAACGCCGACCAGGCTTGGATGCTGCGCATACTGGGCTGTCGGATCGGGCAGGGCTATCACTTTGGTCGGCCCAAGACTGCAGTTGAGATGCGGGAGATGATGGCCGACGCCGCCAAGGTGCGCGTCGGCTGAATCTGCCAAGCCGTGTTCTTTCCGCCGCAATGATCGACCACTGCTCTCCGCCCCGATTCCAGAAAGCCGTGCGTATTGTGATTTCCTCGATTCTGCGGACGTTTGCCGTCCCTGCTCTGTTCGTCCTTTCGATCTCCACCGCCTCGGCACAGACCATCGAGCAGATGGCCGGCCAGATGATCATTGTGGGCTTCGCTGGTGACGACACAGACGACAAGTCCGTGGTTGCGGTGCGCCGGCAGATCGCGGACGGCGTACTCGGCGGTCTTATCTATCTCAAGCCGAACATTGCGAGTCTGTCGCGGGTCAGCGCCATGAACGAGGCATTCCTCGCCGCGTCGCCCGACCTGCCGCCGTTCCTCGCGATCGATCAGGAGGGCGGCCAGGTGGAGCGCTTGACCAGTGCGGTCGGGTTTGATGAGGAGCCGCCGGCGAAACAGGTCGCAGCCAACGACTCTCTGGACGAGGCCGAGTCCCTCTACCTAGGTATGGCCACCTCTATCGCTGACCTTGGCTTCACCGTGAATTTCGGTCCCGTCGTCGACCTTAGCGTCAATCCCCGCAACCGCGTGATCGCCAGGGCCGGTCGGGCCTATGGCGCTGACCCTGAAACAGTCAGCGACTATGCCGCCGCCTTCGTGCGGGCCCACCATGCCGCCGGCATGCTGACGGCGCTCAAGCATTTTCCCGGGCACGGGTCGAGCAAGGCCGACAGCCATCGAGGTTTCGTCGACATCACCAAGACGTGGAGCAAGACCGAACTTGAGCCTTACGCCACGCTCATCGACGAAGGGCTGGCCGACATGGTCATGGTTGGCCACTTGTTCAACGCCGACTACGCGGACGAGGATAGCCAGCAGCCGGCGAGCCTCTCGTCACGCTGGATCGAAGGCGTGCTACGCGGCGATCTCGGCTTTACCGGTGTGGTGATTTCGGACGACCTCGAGATGGCGGCAATCCGCCAGCACTACAGCCTCCGAGAATCGGTGGTGGCAGCCGTTCGGGCCGGCGTCGACGTCCTGCTGTTTTCCAACACAGATCGGTACACACCCGGCCTTGCCGCCCAGGTCCGCACGATCCTCGTCAAGGAAGCCGAGGCCGATCCGGCGTTCCGGACCCGGATCGAAGAAAGCTATGCCCGTATCGCTTCTCTAAAGAAGCAGATCGGATAGGGCGCTGTTTCTTCCTGGCCCCGAGACCTGTAGACTGCACCTCGATTACCGCGCCCGCCGCGGACGATCGCACCGCGCTCCTCAGGAGGCCCTTTGATCCGCGAAACGGGTGAAACACGGCGCCTCCGCGCGCTTTTCATCTCAGACGTGCATCTAGGCATGCGGCCCACGCGAATCGGGCTCCTGCTCGACTTCCTGCGAGCCCACGATGCCGACACCCTGTACCTCGTGGGCGACATCGTGGATGGCTGGCGCCTTGCCAAGTCCTGGCATTGGCCGGCCGAGTACCACCAGTTCGTCGAAATACTCCTCGCGAAGGCCGCCGAGGGCACCCGGATGGTCTATTTGCCGGGCAACCACGACGAATTCCTGCGCGAATACCTCGGCACCTATTTTGGCGAGGTTGAGTGTGTCGACCGCACCGTTCACACGACGGCGCAGGGCAAGACCTACCTCGTCATTCATGGCGACCAGTTCGACATAGTCGTCGCCCACGCCAAGTGGCTCGCCTATGTCGGCGACTGGGCCTATCGCTTCGCCTTGCGGGTCAACATCCTCATCAACTGGATCCGCCGCCGCCTCGGCTTTTCCTACTGGTCCCTCAGCGCCTGGGCCAAGCAGAAGGTCAAGAACGCCGTCTCGATCATCGGCCGCTTCGAAGAGGCGCTCTCGCTCGAGGCGCGGCAGTCGGGCGTGGATGGCGTGATCTGCGGACACATCCACTACGCCGACATGCACGAGCGACTTGGCATCCACTACATCAATACCGGCGATTGGGTGGAGAGCTGCACCGCGATCGCCGAGACCTACGACGGCACTTTCGAGCTGATCAAATGGAGCCAGCCCGCCGCTCCTCGACGCCGCCGGCTGCGGCTGCGGCGCGAGAAGGTCCAGCCCTAGAGGCCGTCTTCTTTCCAGTTCACTTGCGGCTCCGCTGCACTTGTCAACGGCCAGCCGCCAGGCCAGTTTCCGGCCCGGGCGATCTACTTCGCCCGGAGCTCCCGAATGTCTCCGACCGACACCACGCCCGGTTTTTCCCCCGAGCTGCGCGCTGCGTTGTTTCATCTCACCGTGTTCGGCAGCACGGGGGCAGCATCGGCGTACCTCCCTATCTGGCTGGCCGGCAACGGCATTTCCTCCAGCGAAATCGGTATCATCAACGCCCTCCCCGTTCTGGTGATGCTGGGCGCCAACGTGTTGATCGGGCGCCTGGCCGACCGCGCCAGCGACTGGCGGGTCGTCATCATCATCCTGGCCCTCATCTCGGGTGCCGCGTCGCTCGGGTTCTTCTTCGTATCGAACTTCTGGGGCTACCTGCTCATCTGGACACTGACCGCGATGCCGGCCGGTGCCCTGGTGCCCGTGGTGGATGCCGCAACCCTGCGCATGACGGAACGGCGGGGCACCGACTTCGGCTTTGTTCGAGCGTGGGGCACCGTCGGTTATACCGCAACGACGATCGGCACGGGACTGATCGTCGGTTGGCTTGGCCCCGTCGCCTTTGTGCCGCTCTTCGTCTTCCTCTCGCTGCTACGCGCCGGACTGGCGTTCCCGCTGCCCAAGTTCCGCGCTCCGCCGGCGGTCGATGCTCCCATTCGTCTTCCGGGTGGCGCCAGGCTCGCCGACCTCCTGCGGCTCTGGTTCGTGCTACCTTGCGCTGCCTTCGCGCTCATTCAATCGACCCATCTATTTCTCAGTGCGATGGGTGCTCTGGTGTGGATGGAGCAGGGGGTCCCTGACGGTGTGATCGGGCTGCTGATCGGGGTCGGCGCCGCAAGCGAGGCGGGCATGATGTTCGCCTGGCGCAGGGTGGGAACCAAGATGTCGGCACGCGTAATGCTCATCATCGCCTGCTTGGTGGGCACCCTGCGCTGGCTGATCATGGCCTTCGGCCCTCCGGTGCCAGTGCTATTCCTTCTCCAGCTCCTCCACGGCATCACCTTTCCATTCGCCTACTTTGGCGTGCTGCATTTCATCGTGAACTGGGCGCCCGAGGACATCGCAGCCGAAGCCCAGGGATTCTCTTCCGCACTCACCATGGGGGTATCGGTGGCCACCCTCGTGCTGTTCGGCTGGCTGGTGGGGGCGATAGGAGGGCAGGCCTACTTTGTTGCCGCGGCCACGGCACTCATCGGAGCGGCTGCATTGTGGTGGTCGATGCGGCTAAAGCCCGCCCACACGAACGCAGATCGGGTCGCCCAAGCCGCAGTCTGACCAAGGCACCGACAGCAATCTCAACTCGCCCCCGACGCAATCCTCCGGATCGGTTGATCTCGCCTGGTGATCAAGAAAAACAGCCCCGGAGATGATCCGGGGCCGTTTCAGGCAAACGAAGCTGCTTACTTCAGTCTGCCGCCCGCATGAGCAAGCATCGTGTAGACCTTGCCGCGGTCGGAGAGCAGATATTGCCGAGTCTCACCGATCGGATCTTCGCCGCCTGCCGCGCGTTTCAGCTGCTGCTCGAACTCGGCCATGTACGTCGTTGACGAGCGACGGAAGTCAGCGTCCGACTCGAGGCGCTTGCGAACCTCGTCGTACATGGCCTGCCCGCCCAGGGTGTAGATGCGGCGGGAGAAGACGTTCTGCTCACCGGCCTGATAGCGCGTCCAGGCATCGGCCAACGCGTTGGGGTCGAGAGCCTTAGCGATGTCATCGGTCATTGCGCTCAGCCCCGACTGCACACCGGCCGTGGTCGCCGTGGCATTGCGAAGAACATCGCGGAGCCAGCCCCCGCCACCTTCCTCCGGCTTGCCAGCCGCACGAACAGGAGCGTCCTGCGCCGCTTCGGGCTGCGCCTTCGGCTCCGGCGTACGGCGGCTTGGCGCTTCTGCCTGGACGACGGTGTCGCGACCATTGGCGCGCGGTTCGGCAGAACGCGGTGCCTCCGGCTGCCGCTGCGGGTCCGGCTCGGGGCGCCCCGGGCGAGTGGGTGTGGGGGGCGGCGCATCGTTGAGGTCGTGCGTCGCCGGCTGGGCGCGGACGATGGCGTTGAGTTCGGCCAGCGCCTCGATCTGCTCGGCAACCACCCGACGCATAGCGGCCGCGCTGCTGCGGGTCTCTTCGGGCAGCTCCATGACGCCCCGCTGCAGCTCTGTACGCGTCGCCTCAAGTTCGCTGCCGACCTCGCGGGCGGTGGCCCGCATGGCTTCGGCGGTCTCGTTGAAGCGGCGGGTCGCCTCCGCAAGTGCCTGCTGCATTTCGAGGATCATCGTCTGCTGCGTCTGGCGAAGGAGATCGCTGGCCTTCTCGCCTTCCGTGCTTGCGTGGCTTGTGAAGTTTTCGAGCTGAGCCGCCACCCGTTCACTGGTCGAGGTGAGAGCATTCTCGAGCAGGCTTGCAGTCTCCTCAAGCCGGCCCTCGATGCCCGATGTGCTCGAGCTCAGCGCTGTCTGGACCTGCTCCGCGGCAGTGTTCAGCACCTCCTGCAGATGCTCGGTGGCAAGGTCGACCGTGCTGTTGAGCGAGCTGGCGGTCGTCTGCAGTCGGCTCTGGATGGTATCGCTAGTAGTTTGCAGCGTGCTCTGGATAGCACCAGCAGTGCTTTCGAGCTGCTCGGTGACCGAAGTGCTCGAGGTGGCGAGCACCTGTTCCATCTCCTTGCGGGCTGCAACGAGCCTGCGCTCGGTGTCATTCACCGTGTCGGCGATCGAGGTCGCGAAGTTGCGCATCCGGCCCTCGATGTCGTCTGCACGGGCGGTGAAGCTCGCGGCGAGGGCATCCATGGCCTGGCGGCGCTCCTCGAGTGTCTGCAGCGAGAAGCTGCCGGCCTCATTGAGGTGCTCGGCCGCCTTGTCGATGCTTTCTGCCTCCTTAGTTAGGCTCCCCAGCAACTGCCCGAATTCCCCGACCATGCCGCGGATCGACATCTGCAAGGCTCCGACGTGGTCGGTGACGAGCTTGCCTGCATCTTCAGTCGCGGTGATCGCTTCCCGGACGGTGGTCGAGTAGGTCTGCGTCTGCTCGGCGACCGAACCCTCGATGCGGGCGAGGTTGCCCGTTGCGCTGTCGAGCACGTTCTGGAGGAGGGCGTTCGACTGGTTCAGTCGCTCAAGTGCCGCATTGACGTCGCTTAGGATGCGAGACGTCGAGGCGCTCATCAGTTCTTCGGCTTCGCGGGCGTTCACCGCCAGGGCCTGGTTGAGCACGTTGCCATGACTGTGCAGCAGGGTCTGAAGCTGGTCACTGCGTTCGGTGACCAGCGCCGCGAACGTGTTGGTTTGATCCGTAACGACGCGGTTGATCTCCGCGACCTTGCTGGCGATGTGCTCGGCTGCGTCGACCGACTTGACCGAGACGAGCTCATCGAGCCCGCGGGCGGCGGCTTGGATCTGGTCGAGTGCTGCCCTCACTGCGAGGTCCATCCGGCTGGCAGTGTCCTGCACATCCGAGGAGATGTTGGCGGTCGCCGCGACGATGCGCTGTGCGATGGTCTCTTCGATCCGGTCGGCACCAGCCTCGAGGTCCGCCATGGACTGCACCAGCGCCGTGTTGATCGCGGTGTTGAGCGACGCCAGCCGCTCGGCGGTGATGTCGGCGCGGGCCGTGATGGCCTCAGGTAGGGTGCCGAGCCGCTGGTCGACCATTTCGGTGATCGCCTTGCGCGCCGAGTTGACGCCGGTTTCGATAATGTCAGCAGCCTTGCGCGCGCTGTCGCCAACCGTCGCCGCTGCGGCATCGATGCGGGCCGTGACTCCGCCTTCGGCATCGGCGATCCGCAGGATTGCAGTGTCGATGCCGCGACCGAGGTTCTCTCCGACTTCGGCGACGCGTCCCGCGACCAGTGAGGTCACCGCGGCGGCCTGCTGGTTCATTGTATCGGTGACGCTGCGCAAGCTCTCGTCGATGCGCTCGCGAGCGGCGGTACCCTGCATGTCGATGGTGCGCGCGAGCTCGGCGATACGTTCGCCAATGGCTGTCGAAATTCCGACCGTATGGGTGCCCAACGTATCGGCTAGCTGGCTGGTGCGCAGGTTCAGGGCCTCGCTTAGCTCGTTGGAGCGCGTGCCCACCGTCTGCGCAAGCGTCAGCGTCCGGCTGTCGAGCGTCTTGCTCAGCTCGCGGCCATGCTGCTCAAGCGCCTCGTCGAGGACCTTCGTGCGTGTTTCGATCGCCAGCTGCAGCTCGGCGGCGCGGCCGTCGAAGGCATCGCTGATCTTGCTGGCGTGACCGTCAAGCGAAGCGTCCAGCGTTGCGGCGCGGGCATCGAGGGCTTTCGCGAAGCTCTCGCCATGGTGCGCAAGGGTTGTATCGAGCGCCTTCGCCCGGCTGTCGAGGGCCTGAGTGATGGCTTCGCTGTGCTGGCTGAGGTTTCCGTCGAACGCTTTGAAATGAACGGCAAGCGAACCGTCGAGAGCGCGTGCACGCTCCTCCAGCGCCTGGCTGAGCTGCTGGCCGTGCTGGGATAGTGCCGTGTCGATGGCGCGGGTGTGACCGCCCAACGCCGTATCCAGTGCACGCGCATGACCGGCGAGGCTGGCGTCTAGCGCCTTGGCGCGTCCGTCGAAGGCGTCGTTCATCTGTGCGGCATGCTGGCTCAGAGTGCCGTCGAGCACCTTCGCATGACCGCCGATCGTGTTGTCGAACGTCTGCACGTGGCCGCCGATCGTCTCGTCAAGCGTCTTGGCATGAGTCGTAAGGGTCGAATCGAGCGCTTTGGTGTGGCCTGCGAGGTTCCCGTCGAACGCCTGCGCATGGCCGGCGAGGGTGGCATCGAGAGTCTGGGTGCGGCTGTCGAGCGCGTTGTCGAGCGCCTGCGTGCGGCTCTCGAGTGTCGCATCGAGCACCTGGGCACGGCTGTCGAAGGCGTTCGCGATCGTCTCGCCGTGCTTGGCAAGTGCATTGTCGAGCGAGATCGTCCGCGTGTCGAGCGCTTCGACGATCTGGCCGCCGTGCGTCTCCAGCACCTGGTTGAGGAACTGGGTCTTGGTCTGCACTGCGTTGGCGAGCTGGTCGGTCCGCGCAATGAGCGAGCCTTCGAGCGCCTTGGTACGGGCGTCGATGGCCGCAGTCAGGCCGTCAGCATGGCTGTGGAAGGTCGAACTGAGGTTCTGGCTCCGGTCCTGCAGCTCCGCGCTGAGCGCGTCAGTACGCTCGTGCAGAGCCGCCGTGAGTGCCGCGGCGCGTTCTTCCAACGCGGCCGCGAGATCGCGGGTCCGGCCTTGCAGCGCGTTCGAGAACGTCGCAGTGCGCGCATCCATCGTCGCTTCGAGCTCGGCTGTCCGCACCTGGATGGCGGAAGTGAGGTCCTGCGTGCGGCCTTCTAGAGCCGAAGCGAGCTCCTGCGTCTGACCTTGGATCGCTGCCGTCAGCTCGCCGGTACGGTTCTCGAGGA
>JAEZBF010000131.1 GCA_023427545.1 Pseudomonadota bacterium | reverse complement strand
ACCCCTACCTCAACGTCGATCCCGGAACGATGTCGCCGACCCAGCACGGCGAGGTGTTCGTCACCGACGACGGAGCCGAGACCGACCTCGACCTAGGCCACTACGAGCGTTTCACCGGGCGGCACGCGAACAAGCGCGACAATGTCACGACCGGGCGGATCTACGCCGACATCATCGCCAAGGAGAGGCGCGGGGATTACCTTGGCGCGACGGTGCAGGTGATCCCGCACGTCACCGACGCTATCAAGGAATTCGTGCTCGAGGGGAACGAGGCGTTCGACTTCGTGCTGGTCGAGATCGGCGGCACGGTGGGCGACATCGAGGGCCTGCCGTTCTTCGAGGCGATCCGGCAGCTCGGCAACGAGCTGCCGCGGGGGCAGGCGGTGTACGTCCACCTGACGCTGATGCCGTATATCCCCAGCGCGGGCGAGCTCAAGCCCAAGCCGACGCAGCACTCAGTGGCCGAGCTGCGCTCGATCGGCATCATGCCCGACGTGCTGCTGGTGCGCTGCGACCGGCCGATCCCAAGCAGCGACAAGAAGAAGCTCGCGCTGTTCTGCAACGTGCGCGAGAGCGCGGTGATCCAGGGGCTCGACGTCGCCTGGATCTACGACGTGCCGGTGGCCTATCACGAGGAGGGGCTGGACCGCGAAGTGCTGGCGGCGTTCGGGATCACCGACGCGCCGCCGCCCGACCTCTCGGCATGGCGGGACGTGTCGGAGCGGCTGCACAACCCCGAGGGCGAGGTCAACATCGCCATCGTGGGCAAGTACACCGGGCTCAAGGACGCGTACAAATCGCTGAGCGAGGCACTGACGCATGGCGGCATCGCCAACCGCGTGAAGGTGACGCTGAGCTGGATCGACAGCGAGATATTCGAGCGGGAGGACCCGGCGCCCTATCTCGAGGGGGTGCACGGGATTCTCGTGCCAGGGGGGTTCGGCGAGCGCGGCTCGCTAGGCAAGATCCAGGCGGCGCGGTTCGCGCGGATCAAGGACGTGCCGTATTTTGGCATCTGCTTCGGCATGCAGATGGCGTGCATCGAGGCGGCCCGGAACCAGGCGGGGATCAAGAACGCAAACTCCACCGAGTTCGGGCCGACCAAGGAGCCGATCGTCGGGCTGATGACCGAGTGGACCAAGGGCAACGAAAAGGAGACGCGCGTCGCCGAGGGCGATCTCGGCGGCACGATGCGGCTCGGGGCCTATCCGGCGCAACTGCGGCGGGGCAGCCGCGTAGCGGACATCTACGGGTCCACGCACATCACCGAGCGGCACCGGCACCGGTTCGAAGTCAACATGAACTACCGCAAGGTGCTGGAGGCGAACGGGCTGCTGTTCTCGGGCGTCTCGCCCGACGGGCTGCTGCCGGAGATCGTCGAGCGAACCGACCACCCGTGGTTCATCGGCGTGCAGTTCCACCCGGAGCTCAAGAGCAAGCCGTTCGAGCCCCATCCGCTGTTTGCGAGCTTCATCGCGGCGGCGGTGGAGCAGAGCCGGCTGGTCTGATGGCGGACATCCTCAGCCTCAAGCGCGCACGCAAGGCCAAGGAACGGGCGGAGAAGCAGATCGTCGCTGCGGAGAACCGCACGCGCTACGGCCGCAGCAAGGCCGAGAAGGACAAGGCCGCAGCCGAGAAGGCGCTCGCGGACAGGAAGATCGACGCGCACAAGCGCGAGGAGTGAGGACCGCAATGCAAGCCCTGACCGACTTCTCAGCCAATCGCCTGCTCGGCGGCACGGAGCCGCTGTCCGACTTCGCGGGGAAGGTGGCGCTGATCGTCAACGTCGCGAGCCAGTGCGGGAACACACCGCAGTATGAGGGGCTCGAAGCTCTCTACCGGAAGTACAAAGACCGCGGGTTCGTGGTGCTCGGGTTTCCCTGCAATCAGTTCAAGGGGCAGGAGCCCGGGACGGCCGAGGAGATCGCGCAGTTCTGCACATCAATGTACGGCGTCGACTTCCCGATGTTCGGCAAGATCGAGGTCAACGGCGAGAACGCCGATCCGCTCTACCGCTGGCTGAAGAGGGCGACGCCGGGGTCCGACAACAAGGACATCGAGTGGAACTTCGCCAAGTTCCTGCTCGACCGCGAGGGGAAGCCGGTTCGGCGATACGGAGACAAGGTTGCTCCGGCCGATATCGCGGCTGATATTGAGGCGCTGCTGTAGGAGCCTTCGCGGTACCGACTAGCCAGGTGCTGACTGGACGACCCCTCATCCGGCCTTCGGCCACCTTCTCCCACAAGGGGAGAAGGAATTGACTGCGGCGTGAGGGTGGGGCGGCGCTGCAGGTTAGAGCTGGCCGACGAGGACCGGTTCGCTGCGGTAGAGGGTGGGGAAGACCTTCTGAAGGGCCGCGATCTTGGGCAGGTCGTTGTAGACGATGTAGGGGTAGGTCGGGTTCAGCGTCAGGAAGTCCTGATGATACTGCTCGGCCGGAAAGAAGCCCTTGAGCGGCTCGATCGTGGTCACGACCTTCGCCGGATAGACCTTGGCGGCATCGAGCTGGTCGATGTAGGCCTGCGCCACCTTCTGCTGCTCGGCGTTCTCCACGAAAATCGTAGAGCGGTATTGCGGGCCGTAGTCAGGGCCCTGGAAGTTCAGCTGGGTCGGGTTGTGCGCAACCGAGAAGTAGACCTGGAGCAGCTGGCCGTAGCTGACCACGCTCGGATCGTAGGTCACCTCGACCGACTCGGCATGCCCGGTACTGCCGCTGCCGACCATCTCGTAGTGAGCGGTGTCCGCTGCGCCGCCGGCGTAACCTGAAACGGCGTTTTTGACGCCCTTCACATGCTGGAAGACGCCCTGCACGCCCCAGAAACAGCCACCGGCGAAAACCGCCTTCGCTGTACCGCCGGACGCGGGTAGATCGATTGCGGGGGCGGGAATGACGACCGCCTCTTCCTGGGCCCCGGCAGTCCGCCAAAGGCCGAGAGCGGCGAGCGGCACGATCAGTGCGGCAATCCCGACCATGCGGATTTTCCGGCCCCAGCCGGAGAGGGTCTGCGTCGTCATCCCAGTCACTCCCCTTGAATGTCGGCCATCGCGGCTGAGCCCGCGGGCGTTGCGCAAGATAATTGGCGCGATGCCGGACCTTCCGCCAGCCAAACCATCGCACTTGTGATCGTGCTTGAAGATGCGGCGGAAGCAGATGGATGGGCTAGTCTAGCGGACGTTCGACCTGCGCATCGGATCTAGAGCGGCCCATTCGCACGCAGCCATTGCAGCGCGTCGAACACGCCTTCGAGCGAGCTGTAGCGCGGCGCGTATCCAAGTAGGCGCTGAGCCTTTGCGATGCTGTGGTTGGGACTGCGGTAGATGTGCTCGTGGGTCGCGTCGGCGTCGCGCTGCTCCTGACGCGCCGCCCACTCGGGCCAAGGCAGGAACTCCAGCGCGGGCTCCTTGCCAAACCAGCGGTAGACTGCTTCCGCATAGCCTCGCAGGTTCACCGCCGCAGGTGACACCGTGTTGAACGTCTCGCCCACTGCGGCGCCCCAATTGGCAATCGCGCGGGTCACCATCTGCGCGACGTCGTCGGCGTGCACGTGGTGGACGGTTTCCATCCCGAGGTTCGGTAGCGCCAGGGTTTCGCCCCGGGCAATCAGGCGGAAGACCTCCGGATTGAAGTTGCCGGCGGGATTGAGGGGCATCCAGCCCGGGCCGACGATGTGGCCGGGGCGGAACACGGTGGCGGGAAAACTGGATCGGCGAGCTTCGCCCAGGAGGTATTCTTCGATGGCCGCCTTGCCGGTTCCATAGGCGCCGAAGGTGTTGCGCGGTGCATCTTCGGTGGTGGGCACGGTGGTTGCGGGACCATGGACCCAGATCGTGCCGCAGTGCAGGAAGTGCTGCACGCGCCCGCGCAGCGCCTCGACAAGCGGCCGGCAGCTCTCGAGCGTGAAGCAGATCATGTCCATGACGATGTCGGCCTCAAGCGCCGCGATCGCGGGCGCGAAGCTGCCGTCAGCCTCCGCGGCAGTGCGGTCTATGGTGATGGTTTCCACGGACTGCCAAGCCGCATCAGGCCGGTAGGGCTTGCGCTGTCCGCGCGTCACGTTGACCACCTCGTGCCCCGCTTGCACCAGCCGCGGCACGAGGAATGTTCCGACATGCCCGCTGCCGCCGATGATCACGACCTTTGCCATTGCGCGTCTTCTCCGGCACTCGAGCCCAACGGTAGCACACGCCAGGGCCGACCGCGCTTGGACCCGACTCTCGTCGCGGCAAATTCTTGCGCCGCCCCCTTCCGGATACCTGCTGCCTTGTCTAGGAAGGGCCCGTCATCGCAGGGGGCAAATCATGTCGTCCATCGTCCACGTCAGCGCGCGCCAGATCCTCGACCGCCGCGGCAATCCCACCATCGAGGTCGACGTCGTGCTCGACGATGGCAGCTTCGGCCGCGCAGCGGTGCCCTCGGGGGCCTCGACCGGCGCGCATGAGGCGGTGGAGCTGCGCGACGGCGGCAAGCCATACCTGGGCAAGGGGGTGCTGCGGGCGGTCGAGAACGTCAATACCGCGATCTTCTCGGAGATCGAGGGGCTCGATGCGCTCGACCAGCTTGGGCTCGACCGGACGATGATCGCGCTGGACGGTACCCCCAACAAGAGCCGACTCGGCGCAAATGCCATTCTCGGAGTCTCTCTGGCAGCCGCCAAGGCGGCGGCGGAATCGAGCGAGCTTCCGCTGTTCAAGTATGTCGGTGGGCCGAACGCCCATGTCCTGCCGGTGCCGATGAGGAACATCATCAACGGCGGTGCTCACGCCGATAACCCCATCGACATGCAGGAGTTCATGATCCTGCCGGTCGGCGCGCCCACGTTCGCCGATGCAGTGCGGATCGGCTCGGAGGTCTTCCACACGCTCCGCAAGCAGCTCGCGGCCGATGGCCACAACACCAACGTCGGGGACGAAGGTGGCTTCGCGCCCAACCTCAGCTCGGCGGAAGCCGCGCTGGGCTACATCATGGCGTCGATCGAGAAGGCCGGCTACCGGCCGGGCGAGGACGTATGCCTCGGGCTCGACTGCGCCGCGACGGAGTACTTCAAGGGCGGCAAGTACGTCATGTCCGGCGAAGGCAAGACGCTGAGCTCCGACGAGAACGCCCGGTATCTCGAGGACCTCGCCTCACGTTTCCCGCTGATCACCGTCGAGGATGGCATGGCCGAAGACGACTGGGACGGCTGGAAGGCACTGACCGAGGCCATCGGCCGAAAGGTGCAGCTGGTCGGCGACGATCTGTTCGTCACCAACACCGAGCGGCTGCGCTCGGGGATCAAGATGGGTGTCGCGAACGCTATCCTGGTCAAGGTCAACCAGATCGGCTCGCTGAGCGAAACACTGGACGCCGTCGATACGGCACACCGCGCCGGCTACACCTCGGTGATGTCGCACCGCTCGGGCGAAACCGAAGATTCAACGATCGCCGACCTCGCGGTCGCCTGCAATTGCGGGCAGATCAAGACGGGATCGCTCAGCCGTTCCGACCGGCTCGCCAAGTACAACCAGCTGTTGCGCATCGAGGAGCAGCTCGGCGACTCCGCGGTCTATGCCGGGCGCTCGGCGTTCAAGGCGCTAGCCTGAACGGCGCTCAGTACTTTTCGTAGAACTCGTTGCCGCCGGCTTCGAGCACGTAGTGCATGTTGTTGTAGGGGAAACGCCAGCCGGCCGTGTGGAAGTGCTTGGCGCTCCGCACGCCCGGATGGCGTGCGCCGTGCATGACGGAATCGGCGACGCGGGCGACCAGCTCGACACTGCGCTTTTCCTTCATGGGCTTTGACAGTACGCCCTGCGCGAACTGGTTTTTCTGGCCGACCACCCCGCAGACCGACTTCGCATAGCCCGGCTGGCCGACGCGGTTCATAACAACCGTTCCCACGGCAAGCATGCCCTCCGGGCTCGAGCGGTTCGACTCGAAATACATCGCCCGCATCATGCACTCGCGTTCCGATAGCCGGCTTCCGAACATGCCCATTGTTCCGCAGCCGGCAAGCGGCGATGCGGCGATGACGGCGGCGGCAAGCAACAACAATCGGGACATGCGGCAGCTCCGGGACTTTGCCCAGAGCCTGCCGTCCGGCGGTTAATTTCGCGTTGCGGGCTCGATCAGCGGCGGCGCAACAGGAGCGATGCGAGCAGGGCTGCGGTGCCGAGCGCAACCACGGCGGGCAGGGGATCGCTGCGGAGCGCCTGGCCCGCGTACTGGGCGCGCTGGCCGATCTCTCGGGCTGCCTGGCGGGCAACCGGGGTGAGCCGCTCGACCATGTCGTGCGCCAACTCGCCTGCGGTTTGCGCAAGCTCGCCGGCCGAGTGCGAGGCTTCCTGCAGGGCAGTGCCGCCGCGCCGGGCGACGTCGCTCGCGAGTTCCCCCGCGGAATGACGGGCCTCGTACAGCGCCTCACCGCCACGGCGAGAGAGCAAACGGGCGATCGGCTTGAGGTCACGCGACAACTCGGCGATCTGGTAGCTCAGCGTGTCGTGGCGCGGATCGTGGAAGGGGCTGAAGCGGGCTAGCGATCGGGACATGGCCATGGTGATGACGCTCCTTTGGCTGACGGCCAGGAACGCCGGCGGCTGGACTGCGGTTCCGCTGGGGCGGCGTCAGGCCCTCAGGCGCAGAGGTTGGGACCGGGCTTGACATCGAGCATCTCGGCGATGCGCTCGGGAATGCCGCCGAGGAGGCCAGCGTCGAAGTCGGCGGTCGAGACAAGTCCCTTGCGGGCCAGCGCCTTCATCGCGGCCACCACCCGCTTGTGGTAGCCCCCCATGAAGGTCAACGTCGCGTCCTTCTGCATCTGGTAGATGTCGTCGCCCATCGCCACTTCGCCGCCGAACATGCTGCCCATTACCTTCATCGGCGCGCCCTGCGCATCGAGGCCAAGGTTGAGCATGTCGAGACGGGCGAGGTAGTCGTTCACCACCGCAACGAGCGCGGTGCGTTCGGCGGGATCGCAGAAGCGCTCGAACTTCGTGGTGATGCGGCATTCGACCATGGTGGCGAGCTGCGCGAAGCCTTCGGTCACCGTGCGATTGCCGAACGCGGCGTCGCCCTTGTTTGCCTGAGGTTTCTCGGCGCGCGCCTTGCGCTTGCAGCGGTCGGTGTCCGCGTCGGTCCAGGCGAGATCGGCGCGATCGCTGACGAGCGCCACCATTGGCTGCGGATTGGTGGAGGAGGGGGTGGGTGCGCGGCTGAGCCAATAGCTGACGCCGAAGTAAGCGCAGGCGCCGATCGCAACTACGGCGACAAGGGTGAGCAGCATGTCGAGGCCGCCGCCACCACCCGGTTTCTTCGGCTTGGGCATTGGCATGCCCTCGCGCCGCCCGCGCACGATGTCCTGTCCCGACATGCCATTCCCCCAGCCCAGTTCGCCGATGCTAGCTAGGAACGGTGAAAACATGCTTGCGGGCATCGGCCGCATTGGTGGTAACTGAGGCCGGGGCGTGCTCGGCCGACGGTCGAAGCGTTCACGGGGAACCTGCCATGGCTGCCGCTTTGCTCGTTGCCATTGTCGCGCTGTTGCAGGCGGCGTTCCTCGTCATCGAGATGGTGCTGTGGGACACCCCGACCGGACACAAGATGTTCCACATGACGCCCGAGTTCGCGCGGCAGTCCAAGGTGCTTGCCGCGAACCAGGGGCTCTACAACGGCTTCCTGTCAGCCGGCCTGTTCTGGGGTTTGTGGCTGGGGCGGCCGGACGGCGCAGGGGTGATGCTGTTCTTCCTCGTCTGCGTGCTGATTGCGGGGCTCTATGGCGGACTGACGGCGAGCCGCAACATCCTCTTCGTGCAAGCCCTGCCGGCAGCGATTGCGATCGCCGGAGTGGTGCTGCTCTAGAGGCGGTTGGCCCCGCACGGCGAACCGGGGTAAGGAAGCGCGATGCGCTACTGCCTCGTCGACACGGAGATCGGCTGCTTCGGCCTCGCCTGGTCGCGGGAGGGGCTGCGGCGCGTCCTGCTGCCGGATGAGAACCGGGCGGCAACGGTCGCCCGGCTGGTGCGGATCGCCGATCCGGCCACGCCGCCGCAGCTGCCGCGGTTCCTGATGGACCTGATCGAGGCCTACGGGCGGGGCGAGGAGGTCGACTTCTCGCACATTTCGCTCGATCTCGCGGCCGCTCCGGAGTTCAACCGTCAGGTCTATACCGACATCGTCAAGCTCGGCTGGGGCGAGACAACCACGTACGGCGAGATCGCGGTGCGGCTCGGTGATGTGAGGCTCGCGCGGGCGGTGGGGCAGGCGCTGGGCCGCAACCCGGTGCCGCTGATCGTGCCCTGTCATCGTGTGCTGGCAAGCGGGGGCAAAACCGGCGGGTTCTCGGCGCCGGGTGGGGCGAAGTCGAAGCTGCGCATGCTGGCGCTCGAGGGCGTGCGGTTGGTCGAGCCGCCGACGCAGCTCGCCTTCGCGTTCTAGGCGCCCAGCCGCAGCTCGGCCACTAGGCGTGCGACGATCGTCTCGACCGAGGCATCGATCGGGGCTTCCAATACATTCTCGTCCGCCTGTGGCTCCTCGAGGGTCGCGAACTGGCTGTCGAGCAGACTGGCCGGCATATACTCGTGCACGCGCCTGGCGATGCGCTGGCGGATCGTCTCCTTGTCGCCCTTGAGGTAGACGAAGAGGATCGGCTCGCCCGCGATCTTGGTGAGATAGTCGCGGTAGCTGCGGCGGAGTGCCGAGCACGCGCCGATGGCTCGACCATCGGTCTCGGCGGCGTCCTTCAGCGCTCCCGCGAGGCGCTCCAGCCATGGCCAGCGGTCGGTATCGGTCAGCGGCGTACCGGCCCGCATTTTTTCCACGTTGGCCGCCGGGTGGTAGCCGTCACCATCGAGGAAGGGCCCATCGAGCGCATCCGCGAGCCGTTTGCCGATGGTTGACTTGCCCGATGAGGACACGCCCATCACGACGATGATGCGCGCCGGCTCATACCGTCGCGGTGAAGGCGCCATCGACATAGAGGATGTGTCCATTGACGAAGTTGGATGCGGGGCTAGCAAGGAAGATCGCGGCTCCGGCGAGCTCATCGAGTTCGCCCCACCTGCCCATGGGGGTGCGCCGTTCGACCCAGGAGTTGAACGTCTCGTCGGCGATCAGAGCCGCGTTGAGCTCGGTCTTGAAATACCCTGGGGCGATCCCGTTGACGTTGATGCCGTGCTTGGCCCAATCGACGGCCATACCGCGCGTGAGGTTTGCGACAGCCGCCTTGGACGCCGCATAGGGGGCGATCGAGGGGCGGGCGAGCCCGCTCATCAGCGAGCAGATGTTGATGATGCGTCCGAACCCGCGCGGGATCATTCGCTGCGCCACCACCTGGCCCATCGTAAAGACCGAGGTGATGTTGAGATCCATCATCGCCTCGAACCGATCGGCGGGGAAGGTTTCGAGCGGTGAGCGATGCTGCATCCCGGCGTTGTTGACGAGGATATCGACCGGCCCGAGCTCCGCTTCGATCCAGGCCACCGCTTCGATGGCGCTGTCGCGGTCGGTGACGTCGAACGCAACGGCGCGGACATTCGCGCCCTCTCCGGCGAGCTTTTCGGCGGCGGCACCAAGCGCTGCCTGATCGCGCCCATTGAGCACGATGTCCGCTCCCGCGCCCGCCAGGGCACGGGCGATTGCCATGCCGATCCCCCGGCTCGAACCGGTAACCAGCGCGCGCCTGCCGGCGAGCGAAAACAGCGACAGCGATTCCACGATCAATCCCTCGTTGGGCAGCCACCCTAGTGCATCGGAATCGGCGTTGCCAACAGCTCCCAGCGCCGGTTCGTGAACCAGCTTTTCTGGTGGCAATCAACTGGCGCGCGTGCCAAAAAGTCGCGCCACAATACGCCGCGTTTTCCGGGGAGCTCTGCATGTCGTCAGCCGATATCGGCCTTATCGGTCTAGCCGTGATGGGTTCCAACCTGGCGCTGAACATCGCCGAGAAGGGCTACACGGTCGCAGTCAACAACCGCACGGCCAGCAGGATCGACGACTTCATCGTCACCGCGAAGGAGCAGGGGCTGGATAGTCGAGTGCTCGGAAAAGCCGATCTCGCCGAGTTCATCCAGACGATTAAGCGGCCGCGCTCGGTGATCATCATGGTCAAGGCGGGCAAACCCGTCGACGACATGATCGAGCAGCTGCTGCCCTTCCTTGAGCGCGGCGACGCGATCCTGGAGTGCGGCAACTCGCTCTACACCGACACCAACCGTCGCTTCGCCTACCTCGCGGGCAAGGGCATCGGCTATCTCGGGATCGGCGTTTCGGGCGGCGAGGAGGGGGCCCGGCACGGTCCCTCGATCATGGTGGGCGGCTCCAAGGAGCAGTGGCACAACGCCCAGCCGGTGCTCGAGGCGATCAGTGCCAAGTTCAACGACGAGCCCTGTTGCGCCTATCTCGGGGAGGGAGGCGCGGGCCACTTCGTCAAGACGATCCACAACGGCATCGAATACGGCGACATGCAGATGATCGCCGAGGTCTATGGCGTCATGCGCGACGGGCTCGGCATGGACCCCGCCGCGGCGGCGGAGGTGTTCCGCCAGTGGAACCAGGGGCCGCTCAACTCCTATCTCATCGAGATCACCGGCCATGTTCTCGCAGCGATCGACAAACCGACCGGGCAGCCGCTCGTCGAGTTGATCCTCGACAAGGCCGGCCAGAAGGGCACGGGCGTATGGTCCGCCATTGCCGCGCAGACGCTCGGGGTTCCCGCCACTGCTATCGAAGGGGCTGTGGCTGCCCGCTCACTTTCGTCCCGCAAGGACGAGCGCCTGGCGGCGGAAGCGGTGTACGGGAAGCTGGGTGGCGGCAAGGCAGACATCCCGCTCGCCGACCTAGAGAAGGCGCTGCTCGCCGGCAAGATCGTTTCCTATGCTCAGGGCTTTGCGGTGATGGCCAAGGCGTCGGAGGAAAACGGCTGGAACCTGCCGCTGGCGACGATCGCCAAAATCTGGCGTGCGGGCTGCATCATCCGTTCGCGATTCCTCGACCAGATGAGCTCCGCCTACGCGAAAGGAAGTGCAACCAACCTGCTGATGGTGCCCGATTTCATCACGCTGATGAAGGACGCGCATCCGTCGCTGCGCAAGACCGTGGCGGCAGGTGCATTGGGTGAGTTCCCGCTGATCTGCCTCTCCGCTGCGCTGTCCTACTTCGACAGCTACCGGCAGGGACTTGGGACCGCCAATCTGATCCAGGGGCTGCGCGACTTCTTCGGTGCACATGGCTTCGAGATCGCCGGCCGTGGGGCCGACCAGCATGGCACCTGGCCGGCAACGATCCAGGTCGACGCAACTAAGCCTTCGGTGTAGTCTCGACGGCTCTACCCGAGCGCGACGTCAGGCGCTTCGCCCGTCCCAGTGCATGATCGTCGAGCGGTCGACCTCAGGTCCGTCCTCGAGGCAATTGACGTTGATCATGTAGGCCACGTTGCCGTCCTTATCCCGACCTTGGGAGTACGATTCAATCCCGCACACGGTGCAGAACAAATGCTCGATCCGGTGGGTGTTGAACTGGTAGGTCTTCACCCTGTCCTCCCCGCTGACCAGCCTGAACTGCGCTGCCGGAACGGGTTGCATGACCCAGCCGAGGCGCCGGCAACGCGAGCAGTTACAATCCATCAATGAGCCAAGGTCGGTGGTCGCTTCGTATGTCACGCCGCAGCAGTGGCAGCGGCCGTGGTAGGTTCTTGTTTCGGGCATGACGCTTCCTGACGTGGAGAACGAAGTAAGAACGGTTTGGTTGAAGCTGTCAATCCGTCAGCGACTTGAACATCAACAACGCATCGACATAGCCGATCCGCGGGTGGTGGAATGCACCGGGCAAGCGGGTGAGAATGGAGAAGCCCAGAGTCTGCCAGAGATGAACCGCGGGTGCGTTCGTCGAGACCACGAAGTTGAACTGGATGCCGCGAAACCCGCGGCTACGGCAGACCTCGATCGAGTGTTCGCAGAGCGCGCGAGCCACGCCTTTGCCCCGCGCTGGGCGCGCAGTGATGTAGCCGCAGTTCGCGATATGCGCGCCGCCGCCCTGCTGATTGGCGCGAATGTAGCTTGCGCCAATCACCTCGCCGCCTTCGACAGCAACGAAGTTGGTCTTTTCAGCAGAGGCGAAATAGGCGCGCGCGTCCGCCTCGCTGCCCTCGCGGGGCAGGGTGAGCGTTTCGCCTTCGCGCATGATCGGCTCGAGGATGGCCCAGATCGCCGGCCAGTCGGCCTCAGTGGCCGGGCGGATGTCCATTGCCATTGCCCTTGCCATCATCCGCATCTTCATCGGGGGGTGGGATGTTGATCTGCCCGGGCGGCGCCATTTCGGGGATGTGCGGGTGCTTCGCCACACTGGTGCGGTGCATCAGGTCGAAGCGGATGGCTGTGTACACAAAGAGCGCCGCCGCTCCGGCGATCAAGATCCCGGCGGCTAGAAACGGCGCTCCGGGGAAGTAGCCCGGCGAATCCGCGGCCGAGGTGAAATAGGCAAAGATCTGTGTCGCGGCGAGGGGGCCGATGATGGTGGCCAGCGAGTTGGCGGCATTGACGGCTCCCTGCAGTTCGCCCTGCGCGTTGTCGGGCACCTGGTGCGACAGC
>JAEZBF010000115.1 GCA_023427545.1 Pseudomonadota bacterium | reverse complement strand
CCGAGCTTCGATTGATCGTCCGCGAGCGTATCACCGCGGGCGACAGCGACGAGGCGGTGATGCAGTACGTGGTCGATCGCTACGGCGAATTCGTGCTGCTGCGGCCGGTCATCGGCTGGCACACGATCCTGCTATGGGGGGCGGCCCCGGCTCTGCTTCTGATCGGTGGCGCGGTGGTCCTGATCGGAGCCTTACGCAGGCGCAAGGAGAGGGTCACGGAACCCTCGCAAACCGCTCTGTCCCAAGAAGAATCAGCTGCGCTTGCGCGGCTGGAGCAGAAGAACGCCGATGACACCGGGCCGGTTTCCCTTACCGAAAGTTAATTCCCGCGACACTGTGCGGAAAGACGTCTCCACCCATATCTCTCGGCATCTGTTGAGAGTCCTAGAGGAGACCAACAACATGCGCTCAACCCCACTTTCCCGTGCACGTAAATGGATCGGGGCTTCCGCCCTGGCCGTCGTCGTCGGGATCGGCGGCGGATCGGCTTTCGTGGCGGCGTCGAGCCAGCTAGCGACGGCTCAGGTCCAGCCTGCTGCCCAGATCACTTTGGACCAGCCGGCACAGCCCAACAGCTTCGCCGACCTTGTCCAAACTGTTAAGCCGGCGGTCGTCTCGATCGTCGTCGAAGCGGAAGAGCAGAACGCTGCCGTCCGGCAGCGCGGCAACGGCGGCAACTTCAACTTCCAGATGCCCGACCTGCCGGATGACCATCCGCTGAAGAAGTTCTTCGACCAGTTCGGTGATTCCTTCGGCCAGGGTGGCCCGCAGGGGCAGCCGCAGCCGCCGCGCCACTTCATGGCCGCCGGTTCGGGCTTCATCATCTCGAACGACGGCTACATCGTCACCAACAACCACGTGGTCGAGAACGCCACCAAGGTGACGGTCGTGTTCGACAACGGCGACGAGCAGACCGCAAAGGTGATCGGCACCGACGAACGTACCGACCTGGCGCTGGTCAAGATCGACGGCAACAACCTGCCGTTCGTGCAGCTGGCCGACAGCCCGCCGCGCGTCGGCGACTGGGTCGTTGCGGTTGGTAACCCGTTCGGCCTGGGTGGCACCGTCACCGCGGGCATCGTATCGGCCTCCGGCCGTGACATCGGCGGGTCGTCCTACGGCGACTTCATCCAGATCGATGCGGCCGTGAACACCGGCAACTCCGGTGGCCCGGCGTTCAACCTCCAGGGCCAGGTGGTCGGCGTCAACACCGCGATCTTCTCGCCCAACGGCGGCAACGTCGGCATCGCCTTCGCGATCCCCTCGGACACCGTCAAGACGATCGTGGCCGACCTCAAGGATGACGGCAAGGTCACCCGCGGCTACCTCGGCGTTGGCATCCAGGACGTGACGCGCGATCTCGCCGACAGCCTTGGGCTCAAGACCGCCAAGGGCGCGCTGGTCACCCAGCCGACCGATGACGGCCCCGCCTCCAAGGCCGGGATCAACTCCGGCGACGTGATCATCGATGTCGACGGCAAGACCATCAACAATGCCCTCGACCTGTCGCGCACCATCGCCGGCAAGTCCCCGGACACCGCGGTGCAGCTCAAGCTGTGGCGCAACGGCAAGGAAGAGACGGTCAACGTGACCCTCGGCAAGCTCGACGAGTCGACCCAGGTCGCCTCTGCCGAGCCGACCCCGGCCGAGCCGGCCGCGCCGGCCCAGTCGAGCGTCGGCCTGACCCTGGTGCCGAACTCGAACGGCGATGGCCTGCTGGTTCAGGAGATCGACCCCGAGAGCGTTGCGGCTGACAAGGGCTTCGCCGTCGGCGATGCGATACTGTCGGTCGACAACAAGCCCGTCGCCTCGGCCAAGGACTTCGAGGACGCCATTGCCGGCGTGAAGTCCAGCGGCCGCGGCACGGCGCTGATCAAGGCCGAGCGCGACGGCAACGTCCGCTTCCTGGGCCTGCCGCTCACCGACAACGGCTAAGCCGAAACGCAATCTCATCGGCCCCGGAGCTTCTCCGGGGCCGAACTCTATCCTGCGGCCGCCAGACCCTCGGTGTTTCGCTCATGGCGGAGCGTCAACCTCGTCTTGCACAGGGGCGGCACGAAATGGCAACGATCACCCACGTCCCCGGCTCGCGAAAATCCGCCGCCATGGGGTACTGGCCGGGAGAGCAGTCGATGAAGATCCTGCTGATCGAGGATGACCGGGAAGCCGCGAGCTACCTCATCCAGGCGCTCGATGAGGCCGGACACGTTACCCACCATGCTGCCGACGGCGAAAGCGGCTACGCGATGGCCTCGGGCATGGACTACGACGTCCTCATCGTCGACCGCATGCTGCCGCGGCGCGAGGGCCTCTCGATCGTCGAATCACTGCGGGCCGAGGATAACCACACGCCAGTGCTGATCCTGTCCGCGCTGGGCGAGGTGGACGACCGCGTGACCGGCCTGCGGGCGGGCGGCGACGACTACCTGGTCAAGCCCTATGCCTTCACCGAGCTGCTGGCGCGCATCGAGGTGCTGGCTCGGCGTTCGAGCCCGGCGGAAGCGGCGACCCACTACCAGGTCGGCGACCTCAGCCTCGATCGGCTGTCGCGGAAGGTGGAGCGCGCCGGGGAGCCGATCCTGCTCCAGCCGCGCGAGTTCCGGCTGCTCGAATACCTGATGAAGCATGCCGGCAAGGTGGTCACGCGCACCATGCTGCTCGAGAACGTCTGGGATTATCACTTCGACCCGCAGACGAACGTCATCGACGTGCACATGTCGCGCCTGCGCTCAAAGATCGACAAGGGTCACGCCCGGCCGCTGCTCCACACCATTCGCGGCGCCGGATACATGATCCGTGAATAGCCTCACCCAGCTCTGGCGGACCTCCACCGTCAGGCTGACAGCGCTGTTCGCGCTCATTTTCGTCGTCTTCTCCGTCCTGCTGCTGGCGTTCATCTCCTACCAGTCCAGCATCCAGATACAGCGCCAGCAGACCGCCGACATCGACCGCGAGGTCGCCCAGCTGGTCGATCTCGACCGGCGCCGCGGACCGATCGCGGTGATCCAGGCGGTGAACCGGCTTTCCCGCACGCCCGGGCCCGGCATCTACTACCTCGGCGCGCCCACCGGCGAACTGGTCGCCGGGAACGTGTCCGAGTTCCCCGTCCAGATCATCCAGAGCCCGGGCGTCTACAGCTTCAACTACGAGCGCCCGCGGCCGTTCGGCAGCAATGCGCCGCCGCCGCCGGAGGGCTTTGCAGTGGTGCGCTCGGCCGTGCTCGAGAGCGGCTTCCGGCTGGTGGTCGGGCGCGACGTGGTCGAGCGGCGCGGCTTTTCCGCGATCATCGTGCAGAGCTTCTTCTGGGGCGTCGCGGGCATTCTCGTCGCCTCGATCATCGCCGGCATCGTGACCGCCGTCCGGGTGCTGCGCCGGATCGATACGATCAGCGGCACGGCGGCCAAGATCATGAGCGGCAACCTCTCCGAGCGCGTGCCGGTGACCAAGCGCAACGACGAGTTCGACGGGCTCGCGACCAACCTCAACCTCATGCTGGACCGTATCGAGCAGCTGATGCAGGGGCTCAAGGAGGTCACCGACAACGTCGCGCACGACCTCAAGACGCCGCTCACACGCCTGCGCAACAAGGCCGAGTCGGCGCTGCGCGAGGGCACCAGCCCGGACGTGCAGCGGCAGGCGCTGGAAACCACGATCAGCGAGAGCGATAAGCTGATCCGCACCTTCAATGCGCTGCTGATGATCGCGCGGGCCGAGGCGGGCGCCCCATCCGGCGCGCTGGCGGAACTCGATCTCTCGACCGTGGTGAGCGATGTCGCCGAGCTCTATGGCCCGGTCGCCGAGGACGAGGGGATGGTGCTGAATGCCGAGGTGACCGCGGGCATCCGGCTGCGTGGCAATCGCGAGCTGCTCGGGCAGGCGCTGGTCAACCTCGTCGAAAACGCCATCAAGTACGCCAAGCCGCCGCGCGGCGACGGGCGGATCGACGTGGCGATTCGCCAGGTCAACGGGCGCGTGCTGATCGAGGTCGCCGACCATGGGCCGGGGATCCCCGAAGCGGATCGGCAGCGGGTGCTCGAGCGGTTCGTGCGGCTGGACATGAGCCGGAGCGAAGCGGGCTCGGGGCTCGGCCTCTCGCTGGTCGCTGCGGTGGCCCGGCTGCATCGCGGCACTTTCCGCATCGAGGACAATGCACCGGGGGTGCGCGCGGTGATCGACCTGCCAGCCGCCTGAGCGGCTTGTGGGCATCGGGTGGGGCAGCTATCCCTCCGCCATGACCGTTGCGCTTGAAACGCTCTTCGCCGCTTCGCCCTATCTCTCGGAACTCAGGGGGCGGTTTGCCGATTGGCTGCCGGCAGCGCTTGCCGATCCCGACGCGGCGCTGAGCACCGTTCTCGCGGAGCTTCGGGAGTTCGGCGGGAGCGACGAGGAGGTCGCGGCGCCGCTGCGCGTGGCCAAGGCGAAGGTGGCGCTGCTGGCGGGCGCGGCCGAGGTCACGGGGCGCTGGAGCACGGCGCAGGCGGCGGCGGCATTGTCCGACCTGGCCGATGCGGCGCTCGACACCGGACTAGCCGCCTTGCTTCGACGTGCCGCTGCAAAGGGCGACGTGCTGGCGACACATGTCCAGCCGGCAAGGTGCGGGTTGATGCTGTTCGCGCTTGGGAAGCACGGGGGCAGGGAGCTCAACTACTCCAGCGACATCGACATCGTCGCGTTCTTCGACCCGTCGGCAGAAGCGGTCTCGCCCGCTGCCGATCCGGGCAAGGTCTACACGCGGATCGTCCAGCGCCTTGCCGCCCTGATGCAGGATCGCACCGGCGATGGCTACGTCTTCCGCACCGCCCTGCGGCTGCGACCCGATCCGGGCTCGACGCCCGTGGCCCTCTCGACAGATGCCGCACTCACCTACTACGAAAGCCGCGGCCAGAACTGGGAGCGTGCCGCCTGGATCAAGGCGCGACCCGCCGCGGGCGACAAGGCGGTGGGAGAGGCCTTCCTGCGCGAGCTCGCACCCTACGTGTGGCGGCGGCATCTGGACTTCGCGACCATCGCCGATATCCAGGCGATGAAGCGCCAGATCAATATCGTCAAG
>JAEZBF010000062.1 GCA_023427545.1 Pseudomonadota bacterium | reverse complement strand
GCCCACCTTCCCCGGCTTCGCCGAAACGCTTACCGCTCGCTACGAGGGCGCGACCGCACAGGCCTTCGGCCAGGTGGGGTACAACATCGATGTCGGACCAGTCGGGGTGGAACCGTTCGCCGGCCTTGCCGGCATCCTCGAGCAAACGAGTGCCTACGGGGAAACCGGCGGCATCTCCGCCCTGACCGGCGGCCCCACGTCGAGCTCAGCCGTTGTCGCTACCCTCGGCGTCCGGATCTCCGGCGATTTCGTGCTGAGCGACAACCTCAAGGTGAAAGCACATGGCAGCCTCGCCTGGGAACACGCGATCGGTGCGACGGCAACTGCCACGCACGCCTTTGCCGGCAGTCCGCAGTTCACTGTTGCCGCCGCCCCGCCACCCAACGATGCCCTGAACCTGCAACTCGGTGCGGCCGTGGAGCTCGCCGACAACGCCCATCTCGACCTCTCCTATTCCGGCTGGTTCGCGGGCGGCGGCAACGCGCACGCCCTCAGGGCGACGCTGTCGGTCTAGTTCTAGGCGCTTCAGCCCACAGCTGGGCGATCGATCGCGGGGACGGAGCTGCGCAGGCGGCTCTCGTGCAGTTCACCAAGCTCCTCGAGGATCGGGTAAGCAACCGCCATCAGGTGCGAGTTGATGCGCTTGAGGTCGCGCAGGATGTCGAGATGCAGCGTGCTCGAGCCCAGCGTGTCGGCACGCTGCTCGCGCACCCGCTGCAGGTGGCGGTCGGCCGACACCGACTCCAACCGGCGCACCTCGACCTTGGCCTCGACAAGCTGGCGGGCAAGATTGGCGTCGCGCGTGAAGAACACCGACTGCGACAGCTGCATGTTCTCGATGGTCTTGTCGTAGAGCTCGGTGAGCTCCGCGAGTCCCTCGGCCGAGAACATCACCTGCCGCTTCTGTTTCTTGGCCGCCATGCCGGCAAGACCGCGGTCGATGATGTCGCCGATATGCTCGAGGTTGATGGCATAGGAGATGATCTCGTCCGAGCGCTTCGCATCCGCGGGGCTCAGCGTCTCGCGATCGAGCTTGGCGATGTAGAGCTTCACCGCCTGCTGCAGGCGGTCGACAGTGTCGTCGAGTTCCGAGGTTGTGGTCCGCGCGCCGGGGCTGGGATGCACCAGGGACTCGAAGGTGCACTCCAGCATCTTGCGCACCAGATCGCCGACACGCAGCGTCTCCCGCGCCGCACCCGCCAGAGCCATTGCCGGATAGGGCAGCACCGAATCGTCGAGATAATTCGGTCCGTCCGGGGCGCGCGTGACTGCCGGCATCAGCTTGGTCGCGACCGCAATGAGCGGATCGAGCAAGATCAGGAAGACGACCAGCAGCCCGAGGTTGAACGCAATGTGCGCCGCGATCGTCAGTCCCTTGGCATCAGGCACCACCGCGCCGAGCAGCTGCGCAACCGGTCCGGCAAGCAGCGTCAGCACCAACGCACCGACGGCGCGAACCGCAAGGTTCGTGATCGTCAACCGTCGCGCCTCGGCGCCTTCCTGTCGTGACACCAGCCACGGCGGCACGGCCCCGCCCAGGTTCGCTCCCGCGACGAGAACAACCGCCAACAGCGGGCTGACGACGCCCGCCTGGGCAAGGATTGCGGCAAGCAGCACGACAGCAAGGCTGGACGACGCCAGCGTCGCTAGCCCCGCTGCGAGCAGCAGGGCAAACACCGGCGCGCCGTCCATTGCCCGGAACAGAGCAATCATCACTGGCGACTGCTCGAGTGGCCCGATTACCTGCCCCAGCATCTGGAGCGCCAGCAGCATGAGGCCGAGCCCGAGCATGGCGCGCCCCACGTTCTTGGCCCGCGAGTAGCGGGCGATCTCGAAGGTCGCGACGCCCAGCAGGATCATCGCGCCGGAGAACCAGTGGAACTCGAGCGCGAGGACGAAGGCGGCAAGGCTGGTGCCGAGGTTGGCGCCGAGCATCACCGCCTGCGCCAGCCGCGGCGAAACGATGCCGCGCTCGACGAAACTCGCGGTGATGACGGCCGTCGCTGTGCTCGATTGCAGCGCGAGGGTGGCAAGCAGGCCCGACACGGCGGCGGTGATGCGGTTGCGGACGCCGCTGGCAATGGCCTGTCGTAGCGATGCGCCGAAGGCCCGGAGAATCCCTGTCTTGATCAGTCGCAGACCCCACAACAGCAATGCGCCGGCGGCGAGCAGGTTGATGAGGTCGGTAGTGGATTCCATGCCGGTCAAACGTCCTTTGTGGTCGAGCAGCCCCTGTTTGCGAATGTGCACACCTGTGCAAGAGTCTCACCGGTGTCCGATTTGGTCAACGCCCAATGTTAATCCGCCGCAGCAAGTCTAAGCACGAAAAGGTGGCGTTTTGAGCGAGATTCGCGACCGCGCCTTCGTCAGCGCCAAGATGGTCGCCGAACGCGCCGGAGTTTCGCGCTCGGCCGTGTCGCGCACCTTCACCCATGGCGCCAGTGTCTCCGAAACGACGCGCCGCAAGGTGCTGAGCGCCGCGGAAGAGCTCGGCTACCATGTTAACCGCCTGGCGCGCGGTTTGATCCAGGAACGAAGCCATATCATCTGCTTGGTGGTTGCGGACCTTGCGAGCCCGTTCCGCTCGCGCATGCTGGATGCCATCATCCGGCGGCTGCAGGCGCTCGACCGCGTCGCCATGGTGATCGACACGGAGGGTCACCGCGAAGGTGTCGAGGCCGCGCTCCGCCAGACCCTGCACTACCGCGCTGACGCCACGGTCGTTCTCTCCGGCACACCAGCCGCATCGCTGATCGAAACCTGCGTCGCGAGCGGGCAGCGCGTTGTCCTCATCAATCGCGACGACCGCCTCGAGGGCGCCGAGAATGTCGGCGTCGACAACGCGGCCGCCGCCCGCGAGGCGTTCTTCCTGTTGAGGCGCGCAGGATGCACACGTCTGGCGGTCGTCTCCTCCGACGCGGGCACCCCCGCGCTGGTTGCCCGAGAGCGGGCCTTCGTCGCGGCCGCTGGCGAAGCCGGGTACGGGGTCGAGGTCACCCGCGCGGGCCCGACCGGCTACGTCAGTGGCCTCGAGGCCGCGCGCCAGCTCTTCGGCCGCTCGGCCGAGCCGGACGGGGTCTTCTGCGTCACCGACCTGCTCGCGATGGGCTTCATGGATGGCGCTCGGATCGACTTCGGCAGGAGGATCCCTCAGGACCTCTGCGTCGTCGGATTCGATGACATCGAGCAGGCAGGCTGGGAATCCTACATGCTCACCACCTTCCGTCAGCCCATCGAAGCCATGGCTGACCACGTGGTCGCCCGGCTCATCGGCGCGCCGGGGGAGGCGGACAGCCGGACTTTCCAGGCGCTGCCGACTTGGCGTAAGTCGGTGCGCCCTTAGGGCCTGCACAGCTGTTCACACCGTCACCGGTTGGCAATAGGCTGCAAATGACACATCATCGTGCGAGTGCACTGGAAATGGACCCTGAGGGGTGCAATGGTGTGCAAGCGGACGATCCGAAAAAACGCGACCGTGGCTCGAACCACCGTCCGGACGGCCAAGGGAGAATCATGCGCATCGGCAATGCCCCTTGTTCCTGGGGGATCAACTATCCGACGGGCAACCGCCTCACCTGGACGCAGTACCTCGATGAGGTTGCGGCGGCCGGCTACCGCGGCACCGAGCTCGGGCCATTCGGCTTCTTCCCCAAGGATGCAGCGGTCGTCTCCGATGCGCTCGCCCAGCGCGGGCTCGAGATGATCGGGGCGACGCATGTCCACACCTTCGGGGCCCTCGATGAGCTGCCGGCGCTGATCATCACCCTCCGGGAGCTCGCCGGCCTGCTACGCCAGCTCGGCGCGCGGCACCTCGTGATCATGGACGAGAGCAATTGGTACCCGCCGGGCCATGAGGGCGAGCTCGACGAGGCGCAGTGGAAGGGACTGGTCGCCGCGGTGCGCGAAGCGCAGCGCGTCATCGAGCAGGAGTTCGGGCTCAAGGCCTCTTTCCACCCCCATGTCGGCACTGCCGTTGAGCGCGAGCCGCAGATCGACCGGCTTCTTGCCGAAACCGACATCGACCTCTGCTTCGATACCGGCCATCACGCCTTCTGGGGCCAAGACCCGCTGGCCTACATGCAGAAGGTCTGGGATCGCATCGCCTACGTCCACCTCAAGAACGTCGATCCCGCCGTTCGTAAAGAGGTGCTCGAGGGCAGGCTGTCGATCGCGGACTCCTACGGTGCCGGCGTCATGTGCCCGCTGCCCGATGGCGCAGTCGATATCGCCGCCATCATCCGGCTTCTCGAGGAGCGCAACTTCACCGGGCCAGTGGTGGTCGAGCAGGATCTTTCCGACAACGCGGTCGAAAGCCCCGAGCAGCTGGCGCGCCGCAACCTTCAATACCTGGCGGCAGCGGCATGAGCTTACGTCATCCCGCTGTCATTTCAATCGGTTCTACGGTCGCTGGATCGCCATCGATCCTGCGGCTGCGCCTGCTTCGGCAGGTGAGGCAAGGGCGGAGAGCTGCCGATCTGATTTCCGCTTGCCTCGCGGCCTTGGGCCGATAGTCTGGATGAGAGATCGGCAAGAGACTGATCGGCCGCCGCCAAAAGGCCGGCCACTCAAGGGAGAGAGAAAGAAATGAAACGTCGTACATTCCTCGCGGCCAGCGCGGCCGCCACTGGCCTTGCCCTGCTGCCCCGCAGCGCATTCGCCGCCCCGAACGTGATCGACTGGTACACCAGCTCCGATCAGAACGTGCTCGACTTCTGGACTAATCACGTCAAGCCGGGCTTCGAGGCCGCCAACCCCGGCGTAACCCTCAATCTCGTCGACGCAGGCGACAGCGCCGGCCTCCAGGCCCTCGCCGACCGTGCCCTCGCGGCGATGGACACCAAGACTGATCCGCAGGCCGACTTCTTCGAAGGCTTCGACGCCCGCCTGCCCGTCGGCGCCAAGGACAAGGGTCTTTGGGTCGATTTCTCCAAGGAGAACATCCCCAACTACGCCAAGATCAACCCGCTCGCCTTCGAGATCGACCCGCTGCGCGAGAACCTGCCCTACCGTGGCAGCCAGGTGCTGCTTGCCTACGACACGACCAAGCTCAAGCCCGAAGACGCCCCCAAGACCTGGGACGCCCTCGTTGCCTGGATCAAGGCCAACCCGGGACAGTTCATCTACAACCGTCCCAACAAGGGCGGCTCGGGCGGCAACTTCGTGCGCCGCGCCATCTATGCCGCCAACGGCAACGACCCCAAGGCATTCTCGATCGACGGCTACACCGACGAGAAGGCGGCCGAGATGCTCGGCAAGGGCTGGGCGATCCTCAAGGATCTCGCCCCCTCGATGATGGATCAGGGTGCCTATACCTCAGGCAACACGCAGTCGATCCAGCTGCTCGGTCAGGGCGCCGTCACCATGATCCCGGCGTGGTCCGACCAGGCCCTCGCCGCCATCTCGCAGGGTGCGCTGCCCGAGACCACCGGCCTTCTGCAGCTGACCGACCTCGGCTTCCCGGGCAACTTCGCGCGCATAACCGTGCCCTCGAACGCTGCCAACAAGGAGCTGTCGATCAAGCTCGCCGACTACATCCTCTCCGAGGAAGTGCAGTCCAAGGTCATCACTGAGCTCGGCGGCTTCCCCGGCGTATCCTGGGAGAACGTCTCGGCCGACCTGCGCGAGAAGCTCAAGGACGTGATCCCGGCCTCGATCCCGGTCTTCCCGGGCGGGCCGTGGGAGAAGGCGATCAACGAGGGTTGGTACCGCGAGGTCGCCCCGAACGTGGATCCCAACGCGTGACGGACACGCCCGCGGGCACTATCGCTACGGCGAATTCGCCCGCGGGCGACATCGTCGGCACGAGGAGCAGGTGGTATCTCGGCCTGCTCCTCGTGGCGGCACCCGTTCTGCTGGTCTGCTGGCTGATCATCTACCCGATCATCGCGGCAGTCGTGCAGACGGTCTGGCTCCCCACCGCCGATGGTGGCCGTGCCATCAGCTTCGATACCTACCGCTTCTTCTTCTCCGACCCCTACAGCCTCAACAACCTCTGGATCACGCTGTGGACGACCTTCGTCTGCGCGATCCTGCTGCTGGTGATCTGCCTGCCTATCGCACTCTACCTGCGCTTTTCGAGCGGTCGCCTGCCGGCCTATGTGCAGGCGCTCGCGATCTTTCCGATGTTCGTTCCCTCGATCATCCTCAGCTACGCCTTCATTCGCGTGCTGGGGCCCAACGGCATGCTCGACATCCTGCTCAATGCCGTCCACCTGCCCAAGATCCGCTCGCCCTACCTGACGCCGTGGGGCCCCGTGATCGGGCTGGTCTGGGACCACATCCCGCTCACCGTGCTCATCCTCCTCTCAGGCCTCGGGAACGTCTCCAACGCCTCCGTCGAGGCCGCCCGCGATGTCGGCGCAGGCCAGTTGCGCGTGCTCTGGGACATCATCCTGCCGCGCCTGTCCAACTCGATCCTCGTGGCCGCCTCCTTCGCGGTGCTCGGCATCTTCTCGGCCTTCACCATCCCCTACGTGCTCGGCCCCGCCGCGCCGGAGATGATGGGCCCCTTCATGCAGCGCACCTTCCGCGAGCTCTACGATCCGACGAACGCCATCACCCAAGCCATGGTCTCGTTCGGCTTCTGCATCGTCTTCGGGCTCTTCTACGTCCGCTCGGTTGCAAGGAACCGCAAAGCGTGACGCCCCGATCGACAGGCGTTCACCGGAGGGTCCGATGAGCACGCTCTCAGCCACACGCCGCACCGACTGGACAGGCATCGCCTTTGCCGTGGTGCTGACGCTGACCATCATCTTCCCGCTGATCGTGGTCGGCGTCTGGGCATTCGCCAATGTCTGGCGCTATCCCGCGATCATCCCGCAGGAATTCGGGCTGCGCTACTGGTACACCACGCTCGGCCGCCAGGACGTCTGGAGCTCGATCACCATGAGCATCAGTCTCTCGGTGATGGTGACACTGATCTCGTGCATCATATGCCTGCCGGCGGCCTATGCCTTTGCCCGCATGAGTTTTCCGGCGCGCAATCTCCTGTTCTTCTCCTTCCTCGCGGGACAGGCCTTCCCCAAGTTCGGATTGCTGGTCGCCATCGCCGGTATTTTCCTCCAGCTCAACCTCATCGGCACCTTCTGGGGCGTGGTGCTGATCCAGCTGGTCGGCACGCTGCTCTACATGATCTGGATTCCGGTGGCCGCCTTCCAGTCGGTCGACCGGCGCATGGAAGAGGCGGCGCGCGACGTCGGCGCGCGGCCTTTCCGCGTGTTCTGGTCGATCACCTTGCCGCAGGCCGGCCCGACCATTGCCGCCGCCGTGCTGCTCAGCTTCGTGGGCACCTTCTACGAAACGGAAGGCGCCTGGCTGATCGGCGCGCCGGCCATCCGCACTATGCCGGTGCTGATGATCTCCTTCATCAACAACCAGCCGGTGATCCAGTATGGGGCGGTGCTTTCGGTGCTGCTGTGGCTGCCCTCGTTCTTTGCGATCCTGTTCGCTCGGCGCGTCGTCAATTCGGGCTCCTTCGCCCGCGGCTTCGGAGGCTAGATGGCCGTCCTCGACATCAAGAACGTCACCAAGAGTTTCGGCGTCGTCACCGCCGTCGACAGCTTCTCGCTGACTGTCGCTGACGGCGAGCTCGTCTGCCTGCTCGGACCATCAGGCTCGGGCAAGTCGACGCTGTTGCGCATGGTGGGCGGCTTCGAGACTCCGACGAGCGGTGTTATCCGGATCGACGGCGAGGACGTTACCCGGGTGCCGCCGGAGCGCCGCCCGACCGGCATGGTGTTCCAGAGCCACGCGCTCTGGACGCACATGAATGTCTTCAAGAATCTCGCCTTCGGTCTCAAGCTCCGCCGCCTGCCCACGGATGAGATCAAGCGCAAGGTCGAGGCCGTGCTCGAGCTGGTCGGCCTGGCCGGCTACGGCACGCGCATGACCAACCAGCTCTCGGGCGGCCAGCAGCAGCGCGTCGCGCTCGCCCGCTCGCAGGTGCTGGAGCCGAAAATCCTGCTCCTCGACGAGCCCTTTGCCAGCCTCGACCAGCACCTTCGCGAGCGGCTGCGCGAGGAGGTCCGCGACATCCAGCAGCGCGTCGGCATCACCACGCTCTTCGTCACGCACGGCCAGGACGAAGCGCTTGCGCTTGCCGACCGCATCGTCGTTATGCGCGATGGCCGCACCGAGCAGGCCGACCGGCCGGACATCGTCTACCGCGAGCCCGCGACCCCGTTCGTGGCGGGCTTCATCGGAACCATGAACCTCATCGATGGCGCAGTTTCCGGCGGTACCTTCAAGCGCCCCGGCTTCTCGCAGCCGCTGCCGGTGCCCGACGGCCCCGCGACGCTCGCCGTCCGCCCGGAAGCGTTGGAGGTGGCGCGCGCCGGCGGCGAAGGTGTCGCTAGGATCCACCGGGTCACCGATTTCGGCACGCACGCCCTGCTCGATATCGAGCTGCCCGATGGCTTCCGGCTCAAGTCGATGGCGCCCGAGGCCCGCGACTGGAAACCCGCGATGCCGGTCGATCTCCACCCGCGTGCCTTTGCCGCCTACCGCGAGAACGCCGCGATCTATCGCAGCGGCGCCGCCAATGGCTGATCCGGTTGCGGTCACCCGCAACGGCCATCGCACCTTCTTCAAATGGCACCGGGCCCGGCGTTTCGGCAGCGATCCGGTCTTCACCGGCCGCCGCATCCTTGAAGGCATGGCGCTTGGCGCAAGCGTGGAGGTCGATCTCGTCGTCCACGCTGGCGATGGCTTTGCCGTGCTCCACGACCATCTCGACCTGTCGCGGGAAACCACTGGCACAGGGCCGGCAGCGGCGTTGAGCGCCGCCGAAATCCGCGCACTCCAGCTGCGCGACAATGCCGGGCAGCCGATCGCCGATCACGTCATGCTGCTCGGGGACCTCTGCGCCCTGCTGCAGCAGACGCCGCCGCACCCCGACGCCCTGCTCCAGCTCGACTACAAGGAGAACCAGGGTCCGCTCTCGTTGGAAGCCATCGCCGCGTTTTCGCGCAGCGTGGGTCCGGTCGCCGGCAACATGATCCTCTCCTCGGGCGAGGCGGACTCGGTACGGCTGCTGACCGACGCTACGCCTGGCCTTCACATCGGCTACGACCCGTGCCACGGCGAATGGGTCGAACGCGTGCGGTCGACCCGCGACTTCGCTGGTTTCGTTGCCGCCGCGCTGGCCGACTCGCCCAAGGCCGAGTTGATCTACCTGCACTACCTTCTGGTGTTCTTCGCCGATGATCACGGCTTCGACCTGATCGCCGCGTTCCACGCCGCCGGCAAGCGGGTGGACGCCTACACTATCAACCGGTCCGACCCTGCCGGTGTTGCCGCCGCCACCCGCCTCCTCGGCCTACGCGCCGACCAGATCACCACCGACGACCCCGAGTGCCTGGCCGCCGCACTCGGCTAGGTGCCACGCCCTCGTGGTTCGACAAGCTCACCATGAGGGCTACTGCAAAACGCCGGTGCTTCAGAGGACCTCATGGCGAGCCCCCTCATGGCGAGCCCTTCAATGGCGAGCTTGTCGAGCCACGAGCCACTAACCACGATGTGCGGGCTCACGTGTGCCAAGGTGCCCACGGCTAATACGAGAAGCGAACCAAGACCCACCAGTCAGGCCTTCTCCCCCCGGGGGAGAAGGTGCCCGAAGGGCGGATGAGGGTGGTGAGGTAACACTCGGCGTCAAGGCGCCGCCCGCGGCTCCTTCCGCGGTGCGTCCCGGAGCTTCTCCAGCAGATATGCATGCGTCGCCTCATTGGCGACGATCACGCAGCCGGTCTTCTCGTAGACCTCAGGTCCCCGGCCCCACCAGTCGGTGACGATGCCGCCCGCCTCCTGCACCAGCAGCACGCCGACCGCCCAGTCGACCAGCCCGGACTCCTCGAAATACCCCGTTAGCCGGCCGCACGCGACATAGGCGCAGGAGTTCGCCGACGACCCCACGATCCGCACCGCGCCGATCGGGTCGCGGATCGTCTCCAGCCGCCGGTAGAAGCCGTCGAACGAATGGAGGTTGCTGGTCGGCAGTCCGGTGCCCACCGCCATCAGCCCGACCTCGGTCTTGCTGCTGACCGCGAGCCGGTCGCCGTTGAGGTAAGCCCCCTGGCCCTTAATGGCGGTGAACATCTCGTCGGCGGCCGGGTTGTAGAGCGCGCCGCACACCGTCTCGTTGCCGCGCCGGAGCGCGATCGAGATCGTGTAATGCATGCCGTTGATGAAATTCGTGGTCCCATCGATCGGATCGACCAGCCAGCGGTATTCGGCATCGCTGCCGGTCACCGGCGCGAACTCCTCGCCAGTGAAGCTCCAGCTGGGGTATTTGCCCAGCAGCCGCTCGCGGATCAGCAGCTCGGATTGCTTGTCGGCGTCGGAGACGAAGTCGGCGGGCCCCTTGATGCCGATCTCGATGTCGCGGAAGCGCGCAAAGTGCTCCTGGGTAAGCGCACCGGCTTCGCGCGCGGTGGCGACCATTGTCTCAAGTATCGACTCGTGATCCTGCATGCGAGGAGCCTACACTAAGCAGTCCGGGCGAACTGAATTTTCGCGCATTCCGGACGGTAAACAGGAGAAATGACGTGGCGGTGTTGAAGGATGGCATCATTGGCGGCGGGCTGATCACGCAGGTCGAGCACCTGCCCAATCTTCTTGGCCTGCCCGACCGCTTTTCAGTCGCCGGCGTCGCCGACCCGTCCGCGACGGTACGTGCGCGCCTAGCCGAACGCTATGGCATCGCGACCTTCGAAACCGCCGAGGCCTTGCTGGACCAGCCGCTCGGCTGCGTCGTCGTCGCCACCCCCGACAGCTACCACGCCGAGATCATCCTGCAGGCGCTCTCGCGCGGCCTCCACGTCTTTACCGAAAAGCCGCTCTGCTACGGCGTGACCGAGGCCGACGAGATCGTGGCAGCGCGCGACAGCGCCGGGATGGTCGTCCAGGTCGGCTACATGAAGCGGTTCGATCCCGCCTATCTCAAGCTCTGCCAGCTGCTTGAGCAGCAGCAAGGGCCGCTGCGCTCGGTCAATGTCGAGACCATCGATCCCGACCATCTCGCCTTCACCGCTCACCGCGAGCTCATCGTCGGCGGCGACGTCTCGCCCGAGCTGATTGCGGAGGGCGCAGCCCGGCGCGCCCGCCAGGTCGAGGCCGCCATTGGGATCGACGCGCCGCAGGCCGGGGCGAAAGGCTTTGCCGGCCCCTATTCCTCGAGCCTGGTGCACGACCTCAACCTGGTTCAGGGTCTGCTCGCGGTCCGCGGCATCAGCTTCGGCGAGCCGATCGGCGCCGCGTTCTTTGCAGCCGATGGCGACGGCGGTGGCTATCTCAGCGCACGCCTCAAACCGGTCGACGCAATCGCTTCGCTCACCTGGGTCGCCGCGCCAAAGCTTTCCTACTACTGCGAGCGCATCAGCCTCGTCTTCGACGATGCCGCGTTCGAACTGCGGTTCCCCGCACCCTACCTCAACCATGAGCCGACCGGCCTGATCGAGCGACGGGCGGACGGGCTCTCTTCGCGCGAGATCAACCACCGCGTCTCCTACGCCGAGCCCTTTGTGATCGAGCTTGTCGCCTGGCACGACGCGATGACCACCGGCAAGCCGGTGGTCAATACGGGCGAGCAGGCGCGCACCGACATGAGCCTATTGGCGCAGTTCGCGCGCCGGGCGCTGGCCCGGCGCTAACCGCGCGCTACCTCGGCCCAGCCGCCCGTCTTCTCGCTCTGGAAGATGGCATCGAGGATGCGCATCTGCGCAATCGCGTCCTCGACCCCGTACGCCAGCGGCTTCTCGCCGAGGACGGCGAGTGCGAAGTTTTCCGCCTGAAAAGTGTATTGATCGCAAGCGGGTAGGATCTCGCGACGGGCCAGGCTGCCGTCGAGCGCTGCGCCTGCGTCGACAAGGATTGCCGTGCGTTGATCGGGCGGCGCGTTGAACGGGATGACGATCTCGACGCGCCCCTTGGTCCCCAGCACCTCCATCGACTGTCGTCCAACCGCCTGCGTGCTGCACACGAAGCTCAACTGCCGGCCGCCGCCGAAATCCGCGATCACGCTCGCCAGCCGGTCGGTGCGGAAGTTGGGGTCGCGATCGACCAGCGCCACCACCCGCTGCGGCTCGGCGCCGAACAGGAAGCGGGCACCCACGATAGGGTAGCAGCCGATGTCCATGATGCCGCCCCCGCCGATATCGGCCATGTTGCGGACGTTGTTGGGGTCGGTGTTGAAATAGGTGAAGACGCCGCGGATCGCCCGCACCTCGCCCAGTTCGCCCGAGTTGACGATCTCGCGGGCCCGCTGCCATTGCGGATGGTGCCGCACCATGAACGCCTCGGCGACCAGCACGCCCTCAGGCACCTCGCGCAGCCGGGCGGCGTCTGCCGCGTCCATGCCGATCGGCTTCTCGCAGAGCACGTGCTTGCCGGCCTTTGCGGCAGCCAGCGTGATCGGCACGTGCAGGTGATTGGGCAGCGGGTTGTAGATCGCATCGATCCCGGGATCGGCGAACAGGTCCTCGTAGCTGCCATAGGCGCGGGCGCCTGGGAGCCCAAGCGTCTGCAGTGCCGCCTGTGCCTTGCTCCGATCGCGGGAGCCAAGCGCCACCACCTCGCTGTGCTCCGATTTCATGATCGCCGGCACCACCTTGTTGATGCCGATATTGGCAGTCGAGACGATCCCCCAGCGAACCTTGCGTCCGGCCATTCCATTCCCCCCTTGCTATCGCAGCAGCGCCAATTCGTCCCAATCCTCTGGACTGGGTTATGTGTCGCTGCCGAACTATCATTTCCCCAGACGCAGCGGCAGTGGTCTTATGGGGCGCTTCCGCCATGACGAACAACGATGGAAAGGCAGATGGCGCAGTTTCTCAGCCTCGCCGACGCGGTCAGGGACAATCTCCGCAATGGCGACGTCGTCGCCTTCGAAGGCTTCACCCACCTCATCCCCCACGCTGCCGCCCATGAGGCGATCCGGCAGGGCTTCTCCGATCTCACCCTGCTGCGCATGACGCCCGACATCGTCTACGACCAGATGATCGGCATGGGCATGGCGCGCAAGGTGATCTTCTCCTACGCCGGCAATCCCGGGGTTGGGTTGCTGCGCCGCATGCGCGACGCCATCGAGAACGGCTACCCGCGCAACATCGAAACGGTCGAGCATTCCCATTCCGCCATGGCGCAGGCCTACGAGGCAGGTGCCAGCGGCCTGCCCCTCGCAGTCTTCCGCGGCTACAAGGGCGCCGGCCTGCCGGCCGTGAACCCCAACATCAAGACGGTCACCTGCCCCTTCAGCGGCGAGGAACTCGCCGCCATCCCATCGCACCGCCCCGACGTCACCTTCATCCATGCCCAGAAGGCGAGCCGGAAAGGCGACGTGCTGATCGAGGGCATCATCGGCGTGCAGAAGGAGGCCGCGCTCGCCGCAAAGCGGGTGGTGGTCACGGTCGAGGAGGTGGTGGACAATTTCGACGGCCTCCACCCCAACCTCTGCGTCCTGCCGCACTGGACCATCAACGCCATCGCCGTCGTCGCGGGCGGCGCCCATCCCTCCTACACGCACGGCTACTACGCCCGTGACAACGCCGCCTACCTCGAGTGGGACAAGGTCTCCGCCGACCGCGACGCGTTCTCGGCCTGGATGAAAACCAACGTTCTCGAGGTCGGACCGGACGTCTTCGCCGGACGCGTGAGGGACCTGCGATGACCGACTTCACCCCAACCGAGATGATGACCATCGCCGCGTCGCGCGCGCTGACCAGCGACGACGTCTGCTTCGTCGGCATCGGCGCGCCGTCGGCCGCCTGCAACGTCGCCCGCCTCACCCACGCGCCCGGCATCACCCTCATCTACGAGAGCGGCACCATCGGCACCGCCCCCCAGGTGCTCCCCCTCAGCATTGGCGACGGCGAGCTCTGCGAGACCGCGATGACCACCGTCTCCGTCCCCGAAATGTTCCGCTACTGGCTGATGGGCGGGCGCATCTCGATCGGCTTCCTCGGCGCCGCCCAGCTCGACCGCTTCGGCAACATCAACACCACGGTGATCGGCGACTACCATAAGCCCAAGGTGCGGCTGCCCGGCGGCGGTGGCGCCCCCGAGATCGCGACCTCGTGCCAGCAGATCTTCATCACCCTCAAGCAGGCACAGCGCAGCATGGTGCAGAAGATCGACTTCTACACCTCGTTCGGCCACGGCGACGGCGGCGACCACCGCCAGCGGCTGGGCATCACGACCAAGGGCCCTACCCTGCTCATCACCGACCTCGCGATCTGGAAGCCCGATCCCGAGACCAAGGAGTTCACCGTCACCTCCCTTCATCCCGGCGTCACCCGCGAGCAGGTCCAGGAGACCTGTGGCTGGAGCGTGCGCTACGCCGAGCATCTCGACGAGACGCCGCCCCCGACTGACCTCGAGCTCGGCACCCTGCGGGACCTGCAGGCCCGCACCGCGGCAGCGCATACCGGCAAGGAGCGCGCCGGTGCCTGAGGCCTTCATCTGCGACTATGTCCGCACCCCCATCGGCCGCTTCGGCGGCGCGCTCGCCTCCGTGCGTGCCGACGACCTCGGCGCGGTCCCGCTCAAGGCGCTGCTCGCCCGCAATCCTGCGGTGGACTGGGAGGCGGTGGACGACGTCCTCCTCGGTTGCGCCAACCAGGCCGGCGAGGACAACCGCAATGTCGCGCGCATGAGCCTGCTGCTTGCCGGCTTGCCCCTTGCCGTCCCCGGCACCACCATCAACCGCCTCTGCGGCTCGGGAATGGACGCGGTGATCACCGCCGCCCGCGCCATCAGGGCGGGCGAGGGCGAGCTCTTCATCGCCGGCGGCGTCGAGAGCATGAGCCGCGCGCCCTTCGTCATGCCCAAGGCCGAGACGGCGTTCTCGCGCAACGCCGAGATCTACGACACCACCATCGGCTGGCGCTTCGTCAATCCGCTGCTCAAGCAGCAGTACGGCGTCGATTCCATGCCCGAGACGGGTGAGAATGTCGCCGCCGACTACAACATCTCCCGCGCCGACCAGGACGCGTTCGCGCTCCGCAGCCAGCAGCGCGCTTCCGCCGCCCAGCAGAACGGGCGGCTGGCGCAGGAGATCGTGCCCGTCACCATCCCGCGCCGGAAGGGTGATCCGGTCATCGTCGACAGGGACGAGCACCCGCGCGCCGACACGAGCCTCGAGGCTCTTTCCCGGCTGCCGACGCCGTTCCGTGACGGCGGCACCGTTACCGCCGGCAATGCCTCGGGCGTCAAC
>JAEZBF010000423.1 GCA_023427545.1 Pseudomonadota bacterium | reverse complement strand
GGCTTCCACCGACCAGGCCGTTTCGATCGACGAAGAGGTCAACCGGCTGTCGAGCCGCGCCGACGAGGCCCTCACGGACATCTACAAGAAGCTCACGCCCTGGCAGAAGACCCAGGTCGCGCGCCATCCCAACCGGCCGCACTTTTCCGACTACGTCAAGCACCTCATCTCGGAGTGGACGCCGCTGGCGGGCGACCGGAAATTCTCCGAGGATCCCGCGATCCAGGCGGGCTTTGGGCGCTTTGCCGGGCAGCCGGTCGCGATCCTGGGGCAGGAGAAGGGCAACAATACCGAGTCCCGGCTCAGGCACAATTTCGGCATGGCCCGGCCTGAGGGTTACCGCAAGGCGGTGCGGATCATGGATATGGCCGACCGCTTCGGTATTCCGGTGATCTCGTTCGTCGACACGTCCGGCGCCTATCCCGGCATCGGTGCGGAAGAGCGCGGTCAGGCCGAAGCGATCGCCCGCTCGACCGAGAAGTCGCTCGAGCTCGGTGTGCCGAACTTGGCGATCATCATCGGCGAGGGCGGCTCGGGTGGCGCGATCGCGATCGCAACGACCAACCGGGTGCTGATGCTCGAACACGCAGTCTACTCGGTGATCTCGCCCGAGGGCGGCGCTTCGATCCTCTGGAAGGACGCGGCCAAGGCGCAGGACGCCGCAAACAACATGAAGATCACCTCGTCGGACCTGCTGGGCTTTGGGGTGATCGACGGCGTCATCCCCGAGCCGGCCGGCGGCGCGCACCGGCATCCCGAAGAAGTGATGGGCAATACCCGGGATGCCATCGCGAGCTTTCTCGCCGACTTTGCAGGCAAGGGCCGGCTCGAGGTTCGCGAGCATCGGCGGGAAAAATTCCTCTCGATCGGCAGTTCACTGGGGTGAGCCGCCGCGCCGCTCTCGCGGCAAAGGCCGAACCTTGCTAAGATTCGCCTAACCATGGGGCACAACGGCTGGGTAACCATCCTTTCGATAGGAATGGCCGAACGTACTCATCCGCCGACCGGGACTTAAATGCAGCTGCGCCGCTTCGCCCATCTCATGACTGCCCTCGTTCTCAGCGCCTCGCTCGCCGCCTGCGGTGGCATCTCGGCAGGCAAGGGCCGGCACAACGTGCCGCTCTCGCAAGATGCCAAGACGAGGCTTGCGAGCATCGGCTCCTCCGCGGCCGAGCCTATGCTGATCCGCATCTTCAAGGAGAGCTCGGAACTCGAGGTCTGGAAGCGAACGAAGACCGGCGCTTACAAGCTGTTCAAGAGCTACGAGATTTGCACCTGGTCGGGCGGGCTCGGACCCAAGATCAAGGAAGGCGACCGCCAGTCGCCCGAGGGGTTCTATACGATCACCCCGGGGCTGATGAACCCTAACTCGAACTACTATCTGGCGTTCAACACCGGCTTTCCCAATAAGTTCGACCGCGCCTGGGGGCGCACCGGCTCCAACCTGATGGTGCACGGCGACTGCTCCTCGAGTGGCTGCTATGCGATGACGGACGACCAGATCAAGGAGATCTACGCGCTGGCGCGGGAGACCTTCGAGGGTGGCAACGGCAACTTCCAGCTGCAGATCTACCCCTTCCGAATGACGCCCAAGAACCTCGCGCGGCACCACGACGACCCGAACATGGCGTTCTGGCGAAACCTCAAGGACGGTTATGACCGCTTCGAGTTGACCCGGACGCCGCCCAGTTGGGACGTCTGCAACAAGGAATACGTCTTCGGCGTGCCGCAGGGGCTGACGCTCGATGCCGCCGCTGCGTGTCCGGCGCAGGCGATCGTGCGCACGGCCGAGCTCGACGCCAAGCAGGCGGCCGACGACCAGGCCATCGCCGTAGAAGTGGCGTCGCTGAGCGCCAAGCAGGCCAAGGATGCTGCGGTGGCGGCGAGTGAGGCCAAGGAGAAGGCGGCCATCGCGGCGCGCGGCGAGGCGATCGGCGGCTTTGTGACCGGGCTGACGGGCGGTGGCCAGACCACCGTCAAGGCCGTCATCGATCCGAACGTCCAGGCACCGACCCCGATGCCGCGCAACAAGCGGGGATAGGTGGAGATGGGGTCCGAACAGTTCGGCCCGTTCGCCATCGATCCGGCCTGGCGCCGCCGCGGCCCAACCGCGGCCGCTGGCGTGACGGAAATCCCCGCACCGGTGCCCGCGACATCGCGGGTCCCGCCGCTCCCTGACTACGTGCCGCCGGAGAGCCCCGCGGCGCCCGAGCCGCTGCCGATACCCCCGCTGCCGACGCCGCTGACGCGCCGCAGGAGTGCGCCGCCTGCAGCTGAAATTGCCAACCCGCCGGCCGTACCGGGGCCCGCGGCGGAGCAGGCCGAAGTAGTGGCTCCGGCGATAGTGTTCCCGCCGCGGCCCGAGGAAAAGCCCGAGCCGCTGCCGTTCAAGCCCGATCCGCCGGTAAGGCCGGTGCGGCGGGTCCGGCGCCGCCGCGGCTCATGGGCCGACATGGTACTGCCGTTGCTGGCCGCGCTGGTCGGGCTGATCGCGCTGGGCGGCGCGATCTATCTCGACCAGCAGAACCAGCTGCGGCTCAGCGCCATGAGCGCCGAAATCGCGGCACTGCGCGGCGCACTCGCGCAGGCGCCGCAGACTCAGCAGCCGACGAACGATGGCACGGTGGATGCGCTGCTCGCGCTGCAGTCGCGGATAGCGGCACTCGAGGCGAGCTCGACGCCAGCAGCCCCCATGACTGCGCCGGACGCGGATGCGCCGCAGGCCGACGCCGTTGCCGCGGCAACCGGGGAGGGGGTGGAGACGACAGGCTCGATCGGGGAGACCAGGCTTGCCGATGGCCCGACAACCGACTGCATCCCGATCGGCACGCGGTTCGTCGCCATACCGGGAGACAAATATCCGATCTGCCGAACCACGGAGACCATCGGGGTCAAGGACGTCAGCCTTGAAGGCGTGCTGCTCACCAGCGGAAAGCTGATCGGCGCGGGCGAGACCGCCAGTCTCAGGTTCGGCAATTGTGCACTGAACGTGCTGACTGCCGACGACGGTTTCGCCGACATGAAGGTGACGTGCACCTAGGCGCCAGGGCACGGCCTCGTGGTTCGACAAGCCCATCATGAGGGCTACCGGCGCGGCGTTACTGAGGACCTCATGGTGAGCTTGTCGAACCACGAGGTCCGGGCCCAACACCCCGCTGAGACTTAACTCCGGCTCAGAACGAGCCGTGGCAGTGCTTGAACTTCTTGCCTGAGCCGCACGGGCAGGGGGCGTTACGGGAGACGCCGCGCAGGAGCGCGGGATCTACCGGGCGCAGGCGCGGATCGGTGTCCGACACTGGGCCGAGGCCGCTGGGCCCTTCGAGGGTGCCCACACCGGCTGCCGCGAAGGCGACGCCGGCCGCCGAACTGCCGGCAATGCCGCCGGTGAGGGCGGCGCCGCCGATAGTGCCCGATACGCCGCTCTGCGCGTCGTTTTCGCCGCTGGTCGGGTCAACGTGGATTTCGCTGAGCCGCGAGAGGTCGAGTTCCGGCGGCGGCTCGGGCTGGCGGAGCTGGATTTCGACGTGGCTGAGCTGGCTCGTCACCATCTCGCGCATCTGCGTCAGCAAATTCTGGAAGAGGTCGTAAGCTTCCTGCTTGTATTCGTTGAGCGGGTCGCGCTGGGCGACGCCGCGCCAGCCGATGACCTTGCTCAGGTGGTCGAGCATGACCAGGTGCTCGCGCCACAGCCCGTCGATGGTCTGGAGCAGGATCGACTTCTCGACCTGCCGCATGATCTCGGGCGTGTACTTGGCGACCTTGGCCGCTGCCGCATCGTCGGCTGCCTTGAACAGGCGCTCGCGAACCTGCTCGACATCAATGCCTTCCTCGTTGACCCAGTCCTTGAACGGCAGGTCGACATTGAGGAGGTTGCGCGCCTGCTCGGTCAGCTGCTCCACATCCCACTGCTCGGGATAGGCGCGCTCGGGAACCGTCTTGCGCAACAGCGCGTCGATCACGTCATGGCGCATGTCGGTGATGGTCTCCGACACGTCCTCGGCATCCATCAGGTCGAGACGCTGCTCGAAGATCACCTTCCGCTGATCGTTCATGACGTCGTCGTACTTGAGGATGTTCTTGCGGATGTCGAAGTTGCGCGCTTCGACCCGTGCCTGCGCCCGCTCGATGGCCTTGGTCACCCAGGGATGAGTAATGCTTTCGCCCTGCTCGAGGCCGAGCTTGGAAAGCATCGTATCCATGCTCTCGACGGGGAAAATGCGCATCAGGTCGTCCTGAAGCGACAGGAAGAATTTCGAGCGTCCAGGGTCGCCCTGGCGGCCGGAGCGGCCGCGTAGCTGGTTGTCGATCCGGCGGCTCTCGTGCCGCTCGGTGCCGATGACCATCAACCCACCGGCTTCGATGGCCTTGCGCTTGGCGACCTCGATTTCGGTCTTGATCGCGGCGATCTTCTGCTCGCGGGCTTCGCCCTCCAGCCCCTCGGTCTCGCGCTGGATGCGCATCTCGAGGTTGCCGCCGAGCTGGATGTCGGTACCGCGGCCGGCCATGTTGGTCGCGATGGTCACCGCGCCCGGCACGCCGGCATCGGCGATGATCGCCGCTTCCTGCTCATGATAGCGCGCGTTGAGCACGGACAGCTCGCCGATGCCCTTCTTGCGCAGCAGCTCGGCCAGCATTTCGGACTTCTCGATAGAGGTCGTGCCGACGAGGACCGGCTGACCGCGCTTGCGGGAATCGAGGATGACCTCGGCGATGTCGTTGAACTTCTCTTCCGCGGTGCGGAAGATCGCGTCTTCGTCGTCCTGGCGGGCGACGGGCACGTTGGTGGGGATGGTGACGACCTCGAGGCCGTAGATGTCGCCGAACTCCTCGGCCTCCGTCGCGGCCGTGCCGGTCATGCCGGCGAGCTTCTTGTAGAGACGGAAGTAGTTCTGGAACGTGATCGTCGCCAGCGTCTGGTTCTCGGCCTGGATCTTGACGTGCTCCTTGGCCTCGAGCGCCTGGTGCAGGCCTTCGGAGTAGCGCCGGCCGGGCATCATGCGGCCGGTGAACTCGTCGATGATCACCACCTCGTCGTTGCGCGTGATGTAGTCGCGGTCTCGGTGGAACAGCTTGTGG
>JAEZBF010000410.1 GCA_023427545.1 Pseudomonadota bacterium | reverse complement strand
TTTATGGCGACCCCCGTCTACAAGGGCGAGAGCCTGATGGGTGTGCTCGCCTTCGAGCTCTCCGACGATAGCCTGACGGCCAAGCTGCGCACCGTGCGCGGGCTGGGCGTCACCGGCGAGGTCGTGCTCGTGGGCAATGATGGGCTGATGCGCAGCCAGTCGATGTTCATCGACGACAACAACGTGCTGGTGACCGAGATTGCCGGCGTCGCCATGCCCAAGGACGGCCCGGTGCGCCGCGGCATGACCCTAGATTTCCGCGGCGAGCGGATGGTGGCGGAAGCGGCGCCCTTCAGCTTCTCGGACGCACACTGGACGGTGCTCGCGATGCAGAGCGAGGCCGAGGTCTTCGCTCCCGTCACCAACATGCGCAACGCCATGGTGCTGGTCGGCGCGAGCCTGCTGATCCTTGCGGCACTGCTCGCGCTGATCTTTGCACGCACCATCACCACGCCGCTGACCCGGCTCACGCGCACGATGGGGGCGCTGGCCGAGGGCGACCTCGATGTCGAGGTGCGCGGCGCCGAAGGCTCCGACGAGATCGGCGAGATGGCCCGCGCGGTCGAAGTGTTCCGCGAGAACGCGATCAAGGTCCTCGACATGACCGAGGAGGAGCGCGCCGGCTCCGAGCGGCGGCGGATCGAGCGCAGCCAGATGATGGCGGCGCTGCAGAGCGCCTTCGGCGAGGTGGTGGACGCGGCGATCGCCGGCGATTTCTCGCGGCGGGTGGCCGCCGACTTCCCCGATGCCGAGCTCAACCGGCTGGCGGGAAGCGTCAACAACCTGGTCGAGACCGTCGACCGGGGCATCTCCGAGACCGCCCAGGTCATGGCCGCCCTGGCGCATGCCGACCTCACCAAGCGCATGACCGGCGACTACCAGGGCGCCTTCCTCGGCCTCAAGGACGACACCAATGCCGTCGCCGAAAAGCTCAGCGCGATCGTGGCGCAGCTGCGCGACACCTCGCGCGCGCTCAAGATCGCGACCGGCGAGATCCTCTCTGGCGCCAACGATCTCTCCGAGCGCACCACCAAGCAGGCGGCGACCATCGAGGAGACCTCGGCGGCGATGGAGCAGCTGGCCGCAACGGTGATGCAGAATGCCCAGCGCGCCAACGATGCGACCCACGTCGCGGCGACCGTCACGCGGACCGCCGAAGAGGGTGGCGCGGTGATGCATCAGGCGACCCAAGCGATGGAGCGGATCACCGCCTCGTCGGGCAAGATCTCCTCGATCATCGGCCTGATCGACGACATCGCGTTCCAGACCAACCTCTTGGCGCTCAACGCGTCGGTCGAAGCGGCGCGGGCGGGCGAAGCCGGCAAGGGTTTTGCCGTGGTCGCGGTCGAGGTGCGGCGGCTGGCCCAGTCGGCGGCCGAGGCCAGTAAGGAGATCAAGGGGCTCATCGACCAGAGCGCCGGTGAGGTCAAGGGCGGCAGCAAGCTCGTCGCCGACGCGGCGCAGAAGCTTGCCGCCATGCTCGAGGCGGCGCGCTCTTCCGACCTGCTGATGAACGGCATTGCGCGCGACAGCCAGGAACAGGCGGCTTCGATCGAGGAGGTCAACGCGGCGGTGCGCCAGCTCGACGAGATGACCCAGCACAATGCCGCCCTGGTCGAGGAGACCAATGCGTCGATCGAGCAGACCGAGGCGCAGGCAAGCGAGCTCGACCGCATCGTTGACATCTTCACGATCGAGGCGGGCGAGCGGGCGGAGCCGCGGCGGACCCCCGACGCGCCGGTGCGCGGCGGCATCAGGGGCCTGCAGGACCGCGTCCGCAACGCCGCCCGCACCTACCTGACGCAGGGCAACGCAGCCCTCGACAAGGAATGGGAAGAGTTCTGAGGCCAAACTCTTCCGCGAAAGCGGAGGCGCGGGGAACCGGGTCCTCGGGTCAAGCCCGAGGAGGACGACTCGAGGGTGTGGATAGCTTCTGCCCAAGCTCTCTCGTTACAGACTTCCGGGAGGCGGTTTCAGGCCCCATCCCTCCATACCCCCCCCCCGTCATCCTCGGGCTTGACCCGAGGATAGAGAAACGGGCTAGGCTCGACCGCGCGGGGACATGTTCCCGCCAGGTGCAGCAAGGAAAAAGATCATGGCCCGGATCGGCCTTGTCGCGCACGATCTCAAGAAGGACGAGATGGTGGCTTGGTCCGCACGGAATGCCGCCAAGCTGGCGCAGCATGAGCTTTGGGGCACCGGGACGACCGGGGCGCGGATCATGGAAGGCGCCGGTTTGAAGGTGAGCCTGCTCAAGAGCGGGCCGCTCGGCGGCGATGCGCAGCTCGGCGCGATGATTGCGGAGGGGCGTCTCGACGCGCTGATCTTCTTCCAGGACCCGCTTACCGCGATGCCGCACGACGTCGACATCAAGTCGCTGAGCCGTCTCGCGACGCTCTACAACATCCCCTTCGCGCCCAACGAGGCGACCGGCGACGCGGTGCTGGCGGCGATCGGCTGAGCGCGGCAGCCTGCCTCGGTTGACCCTTACGTCAGGTTATGAACAGATGCCCGCCAACGGCCGGGCTGCGGCCGGTTCAGGACAATCTTTTCCAGTACGGGGCGGCTCCAGTTGGACGCAGTCATCGAGGTGGCAAATGTCACCAAACGGTTCGGCGGGCTTCTGGCGGTCAACAACTGCTCGCTCAAGGTCCGCCGCGGCTCGATCACCGGCCTGATCGGACCGAACGGTGCGGGCAAGTCGACGCTCTTCAACATGGTGGCCGGCAACATCGCGCCCGATAGCGGCACGATCACCTTCGATGGCCGCGATGTCACCGGGATGAAGCCGCACCAGCTGTTCTCGCTGGGCATGCTGCGCACGTTCCAGATCGCACACGAGTTCTCGCACATGACGGCGCTCGAGAACCTGATGATGGTGCCGGGCGACCAGCCGGGCGAGAGCCTCTGGACGACGTGGACCAACCCGGGAAAGGTCGCGTCGCGGGAACGGCACGTGCGCCAGAAGGCGCTCGACGTCATCGACTTCCTCAAGCTCGGGCACGTCAAGCACGAGCTCGCGGGCAACCTCTCGGGGGGGCAGAAGAAGCTGCTCGAGCTCGGCCGCACGATGATGGTCGATGCGCACGTCGTGCTGCTCGACGAGGTCGCCGCCGGCGTCAACCGCACCCTGCTGCAGGACCTTGCCGCCAATATCGAGCGCATGAACCAGGAGCTCGGCTACACCTTCTTCGTCATCGAGCACGACATGGACCTGATCGGCCGGCTATGCGACCCGGTGATCGTGATGGCGCAGGGCGAGGTCATCGCC
>JAEZBF010000393.1 GCA_023427545.1 Pseudomonadota bacterium | reverse complement strand
ACGTCACCAAACGCTTTGGCGGCCTGCTCGCCGTCAACAGTTGCTCGCTGCAGGTCGCGCGCGGTTCGATCACCGGCTTGATCGGGCCGAACGGGGCGGGCAAGTCGACGCTTTTCAACATGGTTGCGGGCAATATCGCGCCCGACAGCGGCACCATCACGTTCGACGGCAATGACGTCACCGGGATGAAGCCGCATGAGTTGTTCAAGCGGGGGATGCTGCGCACTTTCCAGATCGCGCACGAATTCTCCCACATGACGGCGCTCGAGAACCTGATGATGGTGCCGGGCGATCAGCCCGGCGAGAGCCTTTGGACGACGTGGACGAACCCGGGTGCGGTGGCCTCGCGCGAGCGCCATGTCCGGCAGAAGGCGCTCGACGTCATTGACTTCCTCAAGCTTGGGCACGTCAAGAACGAGCTCGCGGGCAACCTGAGCGGCGGGCAGAAGAAGCTGCTGGAGCTCGGGCGGACGATGATGGTCGATGCCCATGTGGTGCTGCTCGACGAGGTCGCGGCGGGCGTCAACCGGACGTTGCTGCAGGACCTTGCCGCCAATATCGAGCGGATGAACCAGGAGCTCGGCTATACCTTCTTCGTCATCGAGCACGACATGGACCTGATCGGCCGGCTATGCGACCCGGTGATCGTGATGGCGCAGGGCGAGGTCATCGCCGAGGGCCCGATGAGCGAAATCCGCGCCAACCCGCAGATCATCGAGGCGTATTTCGGCGCGCCGGTAGAGGCGGCGTGATGCCGCTGATCGAGGTCAAGAACGTCGTGGCCGGGTATGGCGGGGCGCCGATCCTCAACGGCGTCAACATCGCCATCGAGCAGTCCGATATCGGCGTGATCGTGGGGCCGAACGGGGCGGGCAAGTCGACGACGCTGAAGGCGATCTTCGGGTTGCTCAAGGTGAGCTCGGGGCAGGTGCTGTTTCAGGGGCAGGAGATCGCCAATTCGCTGCCCGACAAGCTGGTGCCGCTGGGCCTCAGCTTCGTGCCGCAGGAAAAGAACGTCTTCACCTCGATGAGCGTCGAGGAGAACTTCGAGATGGGCGCCTTCACCCGGCGCGGCGATTTCTCCGACACGCTGGCGCAGGTCTACGACATGTTCCCCGACAGGAAGGCCAAGCGCCGCCAGCCGGCGGGCGAGCTCTCGGGCGGCCAGCGGCAGATGGTGGCGATGGGCCGGGCGCTGATGAGCAAGCCGCGGCTGCTGATGCTCGACGAGCCCTCTGCGGGCCTGTCGCCGCGTTATGTGCTTGAAATCTTCGAGACCATCGTGCGCGTGAACAAGGCCGGCGTCGGCATCCTCATGGTCGAGCAGAACGCACGGCAGGCACTCGCCTTTGCGTCCAAGGGCTTCGTGCTGGCCAACGGGCAGAACCGCTACACCGGGACCGGCGCCGAGCTGATCGCCGACCCCGAAGTGGCCAAGAGTTTCCTGGGCGGGTGATGATGGGGCGTTGGTATTGTCCGCCTTCTCCCCTTGCGGGAGAAGGTGCCGGCAGGCGGTTGAGGGGGACCTCTCCGCGCGCACAGCGTAGGTGGATGGGCACCCCTCATCCGTCGCTTCGCGCCACCTTCTCCCGCAAGGGGAGAAGGAATCCGACTGCGAGGTCCGAGCAAAATGGATGAGCTGATCTTCTTCATCAACAAGGTGCTGATCTCGGGGACCGTGCTCGGGTCGATCTATGCGCTGGGCGCGATCGGGGTGACGCTGATCTTCGGCATCCTGCGCTTCGCCCATTTCGCGCACGGCGACATGATGACCCTCGGGGGGTTCGTGACCTTCCTGCTCGCGCTCGGCGCCACCGCCATCGGCATCACGACGCCGATCCCCAACGGCTTCGTCGTGCTGCCGCTCGCGATGGTGATCGCGGCGGTGATCGCGATGGGCATCGACAAGGGCTTCTACGCGCCGCTGCGCAAGCGAGGCGCCAAGCCGGTGACCCTGCTGATCGCCTCGATCGGCGTCACGCTGATCATCCAGGGGCTGATCCGCCTGTTCTTCGGTGCCGGCAGCTGGAGCTTCTTCGACTACGGCGAGATCAAGGAGATCATCCGCATCGACACCGGCTGGATGGGCGGCACCCGGCCGATCACCTTCACCGAGCCGCAGCTGCTGATGATCGTCGTCACGCTGGTTGCGGTGGTGGCGCTGCACTTCTTCCTCACCCGCTCGCGGCTGGGCAAGGCGATGCGGGCCATGGCCGACAATGCCGACCTCGCGCAGGTCTCGGGCATCAACACCGCGCTAGTGGTGCGCGTGACCTGGATCATCGCCGGCGCGCTCGCCTGCATGGCGGGCACGATGCTGGCGCTCGACGTGCAGCTGAAGCCTGACCTTGCCTTCAACATCGTGCTGCCGATCTTTGCGGCGGCGATCGTCGGTGGCCTGGGCCAGTCCTATGGCGCGATCGCCGGCGGCTTCCTCATCGGCTTTGCCGAAACGCTGGCGGTGTTCGACTGGTCCATCCTGCTGCGGCCGTTCCGCGGCGTCATCCCGTTCGAGGTGCCGACCGGCCTCGCGCTGGTGCCGACCGAATATAAGCTGACGGTCGCCTTCGTGATCCTCGTCGTGGTGCTGCTGGCCCGCCCGACCGGAATCTTCAAGGGAGCCTCGACCTGATGCGCCGCGCGGTCCTGCTCTTCCTTTCGATCTTCGTCCTCGTCGTGGTGGTCGGCCTCGTCATGGGGGCCGCCAACATCTCGCTGCTGCTGATCCAGGCGGTCGCCTATGCGCTGATCGCGCTGGGACTCAACATCCAGTGGGGGTACGGCGGCCTCTTCAACTTCGGCATCATGGGCTTCCTGATGCTGGGCGGTTTTGCCGTGACCTTCATTGCGGCGCCGGTGAACGGTCAATTCTGGGG
>JAEZBF010000343.1 GCA_023427545.1 Pseudomonadota bacterium | reverse complement strand
CAGCCCCATCCATCAGGTCATCCGCGCGAACGGGGAATCTCCCGTTTCCCGGCCCCAGCCACTACAACAGAGATTCCCGCCGACGCCGAATGACCCTCTGCATGAGGCCGGGTAGCCTCCATCGCGGCGAGCTGCCGAGCCAAGAACCACCCATCCGTCCACCGCCCCCGTTAACCTCCGATTCATGGTTACAGCGATGATGCTGGACGAGAACAAATTGAGAACATATAAGAACACAACCGAAACAGGAGGTTCAGATGGTTGCATTCTTCAAGGACTTTCTCGCTCTCGCCGCGCTCGGCGGCTTCACCGTCACGGCGGTCTGCTGGGTGGATGCCGCCGCCCGACTCGTGTGAGCGCTGTGGATTGATCGCCCCCGCGGTTGGCCATCCCGGCCGAGGGGGCTAAGGACAGCCAATGCCCGGTCCCGGCTTCATCCACCTGCACGTCCACTCCGCCTATTCGCTGCTCGAGGGCGCGCTGCCGCTCGCCAGGCTGCTCGAGCTCGCCAAGGCCGACAAGCAGCCGGCACTCGGCATCGCGGACACCAACAACCTGTTCGGCGCTCTGGAGTTTTCCGAGAAAGCCGCAGGCAAGGGTATCCAGCCGCTGCTCGGCTGCGAGCTCGCGGTCGATTTTGGCGACCTCGAAGTCGGCAACGACCGTTTCCGCGTCAGCAAGGAAGCTCTCGTTCTGATCGCGACCAGCGAGCAGGGCTTCCGCAACCTCTCCCGCCTCGTCAGCCGCGCCCATCTCGAGGGCGACAACGGCCGCGCGGCGGCGCCGATTGCCTGGTTCGATCGCGAGGCGGTCGACGGCATCGTCTGCCTCACCGGCGGCCCCGAGGGGGCCCTCGATCCGTTCCTCGCCAACGGCCTCGACACCCATGCCATCGCGCGGCTCGAGCAGCTGCGCGCCCGCTTCCCCGACCGCTTCTACGTCGCGCTGCAGCGCCACCGCCGCCGTCACGAGGCCACCACCGAGCCGCAGCTCATCGACTATGCGTACCGCCACGGCGTGCCGCTCGTTGCGACCAACGAGCCGTTCTTCCCCACCGCCGCCGACTACGAGGCGCACGACGCCCTGCTGGCGATCGCTGGCGGCACCGTGCTGGCCCAGACCGAGCGCCGCAAGCTCACCGCCGAGCACGCCTTCAAGCCGCGCGCCGCGATGATGGAGCTCTTCGCCGATCTCCCCGAAGCGCTCGAGTCGACTGTCGAGATCGCCCGCCGCTCCAGCTATCGCCCGCGCACCCGCGGTCCCATCCTGCCGCGCTTTGCCGCAAAGCCGGGGCAGGGCGAAGCCGAGGGAATGGCCGCCGAGGCCGAGGCCCTGCGCCAAATGGCCCACAGCGGCCTCCGCCGCCGTTTCGAGAAGTTCGGCCGCGCGCCCAATACAACCGAGGCGCAGTACCTCGACCGGCTCGAGTTCGAGCTCTCGGTCATCATCAAGATGAAGTACCCCGGCTACTTCCTCATCGTTGCCGACTTCATCCAGTGGGCCAAGGCGCGCGACATCCCGGTCGGTCCCGGCCGCGGCTCGGGCGCCGGCTCGCTGGTCGCCTACGCCCTGACCATCACCGACCTCGATCCGCTGCGCTACGACCTGCTGTTCGAGCGCTTCCTCAACCCCGACCGCGTCTCGATGCCGGATTTCGACATCGACTTCTGCCAGGACCGCCGCGGCGAGGTCATCGAGTACGTCGCCGACAAATACGGCCGCGACAACGTCGCCCAGATCATCACGTTCGGAACCCTGCAGGCCCGCGCCGTCCTCCGCGACGTCGGCCGCGTGCTGCAGATGCCCTACGGCCAGGTCGACCGCATCGCCAAGCTCGTGCCGGCCAATCCCGCCAACCCCGTCACCCTCGCGCAGGCGCTCGAGAGCGAGCCGCAGCTGCGCATGATGCGCGACAGCGACGAGGCCGTCGCCCAGCTGCTCGAGATCGGCCAGAAGCTCGAGGGGCTCTACCGCCACGCCAGCACCCACGCGGCCGGCATCGTCATCGGCGAGCGCCCGCTTCAGGAGCTGGTGCCGATGTACCGCGACCCGCGGTCCGAGATGCCGGTCACCCAGTACAGCCTCAAGTGGGTCGAGCCTGCCGGCCTGGTGAAATTCGACTTCCTCGGTCTCAAGACGCTGACGACGCTCGACAAGGCCGCCAAGATGATCAACCGCAACGGCACGCCGTTCGAGTTGAGCCAGATCCCCATCGACGACGCGCCGACCTTCGAAATGATGACGCGGGGCGACGTCGTCGGCGTGTTCCAGGTGGAATCGGGCGGCATGCGCCGGGCACTGGTCGACATGCGGCCCGACCGCTTCGAGGACCTCATCGCCCTCGTTGCGCTCTACCGCCCCGGCCCCATGGCCAACATCCCGACCTACTGCGCCCGCAAGCGCGGCGACGAGCCGGTCGAGTACCTTCACCCGCTGCTCGAGCCCATCCTTGCGCCCACCTACGGCGTCATAACCTACCAGGAGCAGGTCCAGCAGATCGCCAAGTCGCTGGCCGGCTATACGCTTGCGGAAGCCGACCTCCTGCGCCGTGCAATGGGCAAGAAGATCAAGGCCGAGATGGACGCCCAGCGCGACCGTTTCCTCGCCGGCGCGGAAAGCCAGCACGGCATTGCCCGCGCGCTCGCCAACACCATCTTCGACGCCTGCGCCAAGTTCGCCGAATACGGCTTCAACAAGTCGCACTCGGCGCCCTACGGCTACATCACCTATCAGACGGCCTATCTCAAGGCGCACTTCCCGCACGAATTCTACGCCGCGTCGATGACCCTCGACATGGGCAACACCGACAAGCTCAACGACTTCCGCCGCGATGCCAGGAAGCACGGCATCCAGATCGTGCCGCCATGCGTCAACCGCTCGATGGCAGAGTTCGACGCCCGCGATGGCCGCATCTACTACGGCATCGGCGCGATCAAGGGCGTGGGGCAGGCGGTCGCCGAGCACATCGTCGCCGCCCGCGGCGACCGGCCGTTCAAGGACCTCGCCGATTTCGCCGCCCGGGTCGATCCGCGCGTCATCAACCGCCGCACCCTCGAAACGCTTATCAACGCCGGGGCATTCGACCAGCTGGCGCCGCGCCGGGAGCAGGCCTTCGCCGCCATCGACCAGGTCATCGGCGAGGCCCAGCGCCTCGCCTCGGATAAGACCTCGGGCATCATCGACATGTTCTCCTCGGGCACGGCCGAGCCGATCCGCCTGCCGGACGTACCCAACTGGCTGCCGACCGAACGGCTCGAGCGCGAGCTCTCGGCGATCGGCTTCCACCTCTCGGGCCACCCCCTCGATCCCTACGCCGATCTCTTCGAGAAGCTCCGCATCCACCCCTGGTCGGATTTCGAGCTCGCGGTGAAGGAAGGCGTGAGGGCAGGGCGCCTCGCCGGCACCGTCGCCGCCCGCCAGGATCGGCGCACCCGCAAGGGCGCGGCCATGGCCGTGCTGACCCTCTCAGATCCCTCCGGCAGCTACGAGTGCCTGGTCTTTGCCGAGCAGCTCATGCAGTACGGCCAGCTCCTTTCGGTGGGCAAATCGGTGATGCTGAACGTCGACGCCGACGAGCGCCCCGATGGCATCAGCGTCCGCCTCAACAGCGCCCAGCCCATCGAAGGGGCGGCGGAAAAAGTCGGCAAGCGCCTCGTGGTCTTTGCCGGCAGCGAACGCTGCCTGCAGCCGATCCGCACCCAGCTCAAGCCGGGCGGCGAAGGCAGCGTCAGCTTCATCGTCATCCGCAACGACCGCGAATACGAGATCGAGATCCCCGGCGGCTATCGCGTCAGCCCCGAACTCGCCGGCGGCATCAAGTCTCTTCAGGGCGTCGTCGACGTCCGCCTGAGCTGACGGTGCGCTATTCGCTGAGCTTGAGCAGCACCAGGCCGCTGACGATCAGCGCCGCCGCGCCGATCCGCAGCGGCGTCGCCGCCTCGCCCAGCACCAGGATGCCTACGGTGAATGCGCCCACCGCCCCGATCCCGGTCCACACCGTATAGGCGGTGCCGAGCGGCAGCGTGCGCATTGCCATCGACAGCAGCACCACGCTGGCGAGCATTGCGGCCAGGGTGATCACCGACGGCCAAAGCCGGGTGAACCCCGCCGATTCCTTCATCGTGTAGGCCCAGACGATCTCGAAGAGACCGGCAGCGAAAAGCAGAATCCAGGCCATCACGGCCCTCCATCAGGGCCGGGCCGTCCCGGCAGAGATCCACCCACGATGGGGGAGGTCGTTGCCTCCGCCCCCTCGCATAGGCCTCTGCCGGCCCGCCGACAACACCTGTCATTACCTCCACCCCAGGATACCAAGACTTAAGCCGCCCCCTTCTATACTCGGGCATGGTCAAGATGCCCAAAGCGTTCAAGCTCACGCTGCTCGTGTTGTGGCTGCTGCACCTATGCAAGTTCGCCTACTCGACCATCACCGAACTGATGAACAGCAACGGTCTGCTGTCCGAGTACGGCAATCCCATCGGCGGCGACTTCATCAACATGTGGACCGTCGCCAAGCTCGTGCTGTCCGGCAACTTCGCGCCGATCTACCTCCCCGATGCTTACGTCGCCTTCCAGCACGCCGCGATCGTCGACGCCGATATCGGCATCCGGCTCTGGGCCTACCCGCCCCAGTCCCTGCTGCTCGCCGCGCCATTCGGGCTCTTTGCCAACTACTACGTGGCGCTCGCCGCCTGGTCGATCGTGGGCCTGCTGATGCTGGGTTATGGCGCGCGCCGGTTCGGCTTCGACTGGCTGGAAACCGCGATCATCGTCACCTCTCCGGCTGCGTGTGCCAGCATCTATTTCGGCCAGACCGGCAATTTCGCGGCCGGCCTGCTGCTGGTCGCCATGGCGCCGCGCGGGCGGTTCAGTCCGCTTGCCGCCGTCGCTTCGGCTCTGCTGACCTTCAAGCCGCAGATCGGCTACCTGCTGCCCCTGCTGTTCGCCCGGCAGCGCCGGTGGTGGCTGATCCTCCTCGCCGGCGTGCTGAGCCTGCTGCTGGTCGGGTTGACCATTCTGCTGTTCGGCCCGCAGGCCTGGCGCGACTACATCGGCGAATCCTTGCCTTACCTCGAGTTGGCGCACCGCAAGTCGGTCGGCATGGGGGTCTTGATGGTGCCGTCGGCCTTCATGTCGTTCCGCCTCCTGCTCGGCGACGACGTGCTGGCGGGGCAGTTCCACCTGGTCTTTGCCGCCCTGGTCGGCGCCTTGCTGCTGTGGCGCCTGTTCCGCACCAGCGACGCGATGGTGCAGGCGGCCCTGATCCTCATCGGAACCGTGCTGATCACGCCCTACATGCTCAGCTACGATCTTGCGGTGCTGCTCGCCGGGGCCCTCCTTGTCGCCCGCATGCATCCGCAATCGATCATTGTCGCCAACCTGCTCCTGATCGCGTGGAGCCTGCCGACCACCATCATCGTCCTCAACGGCCTCGGCGCCCCCATCTCGCCC
>JAEZBF010000337.1 GCA_023427545.1 Pseudomonadota bacterium | reverse complement strand
CATTTCGATCGGAGAACTCCGATCCCGCCGATGGCTATTGCGCGTTTTCCCGCAGCACGGCGAGGAACGCATCGCCGTAGCGCTGCAGCTTGGTCTCGCCCATGCCGGGGAGGTCTCGCATGTCGGCGAGGGTGGCGGGGCGCTCCATGGCCATGGCGCGCAGGGTGGTGTCGTGGAAAACAAGGTAGGGCGGGATGCCCTGCTGCCGCGCCAGCCGGGCGCGTTCGGCCCGTAGCGCTTCAAAGCGCGCCGCCGCCGCTTCGTTCAGACCGGCGCTGCGCTCCAGGGAGCGCCGGACCTCCGCGCGCTTGCGGGGCAGGTCGCGGCGCAGCCTCAGCGTGCGCTCGCCCTTGAACACCGCGCGTGCGTCGGGCGTGAGCTGAAGGGTGCCGAACTCCGCCGTGGTCAGCAGGCCAAGGGCGCTGAGCTGGCGGAATACGGAACGCCAGGCAGCCACGTCGAGGTCGCGGCCGGCGCCGAAGACGGGCTGCGTATGGTGGTCGTTCGAGATGGCCCGCTCGGTTTCCTTGCCCATCAGTACATCAATGATGTGACCGGCGCCGAAGCGCTGCCCGGTGCGGTAGACCGCGGCGAGCGCCTTGATCGCGGCCTGGGTGGCGTCCCAGGTTTCGGCGGGCGTGCGGCACGTATCGCAGTTGCCGCAATCGCCGGGGTGGTGCTCGCCGAAATGCGCGAGGATGGTCTTGCGGCGGCAGGCGGTGGTTTCGCAGAGCGATAGCAAGGCATCGAGCTTGCTGCGCTCCATGCGCTTGATCTCCTCGGGCGCGTTGCCCTCGGCGATCATCTTGCGGCGCAGCGTGGCATCGCCCTGGCCGTAGGCGAGCCAGGCTTCGGCGGGCAGGCCGTCGCGGCCGGCGCGGCCGGTCTCCTGGTAATAGGCTTCGATCGAGGAGGGCAGGTCGAGGTGAGCAACGTAGCGTACGTCGGGCTTGTCGATGCCCATGCCGAAGGCAACCGTCGCGACAAGGCAGAGCCCGTCCTCGGTGAGGAAGGCGTCCTGATTGGCGCTGCGATCGGCGGCGCTCATGCCGGCGTGGTAGGGCAGGGCGCGCACGTCGTGCCTGTTGAGCCACTCAGCGGTCGTTTCCACCTTGTTGCGCGAGAGGCAATAGACGATGCCGCTGTTGCCTTTCTGGCTGGCGAGGAAGGCAAGCAGCTGCTTCTTTCCGTTGTCCTTGGGGACGATCGAGTAGGCGATGTTGGGCCGGTCGAAGCTGCTGGCGAAGAGCCGGGCGTCGCCGAGCCCCAGCCGCTCGATGATGTCCTTCTGGGTGAGCGGGTCGGCGGTGGCGGTGAGGGCTATCCGCGGGACGCCCGGGAACATCTCCGTCAGCCGGGAGAGGGCGCGATACTCGGGCCGGAAGTCGTGGCCCCACTGGCTGACGCAGTGTGCCTCGTCGATGGCGATCAACGCCACGTCGATGCCGCGCATCATGTCGGCGAAGCTGGCGAGGGTGACACGTTCGGGCGCGGCGTAGAGCAGCTTGAGGCGGCCGGCCCGCAGGTCTTCGCGCACGATGCGCGTTTCCTCGGGCGTCATCGAAGAGTTGAGTGCGGCGGCAGCGACGCCGGCCTGGCGCAGCGCCTCGACCTGATCGCGCATCAGGGCGATCAGCGGCGATACCACCAGCGCAACGCCGGTACGGCAGAGCGCGGGCACCTGGTAGCACACCGACTTTCCCGCGCCGGTGGGGAAGAGCACGACGGCATCGCCGCCGCCGACCACGTGCTCCACGACGTCCTGCTGCTTGCCGCGGAAACCGGCATGGCCAAAGACCTCGCGCAGGACGTGGTGTGGATCGGGCGGGGCGAGGGGGCGATTCTGGGCGATGGCGGACATGGCCCGTTGGACCATACCTGCGGCGATGGGAGCAAGCCGGGTTCAGTCCAGCCCGCTGGACCCGAAGCCAACGGGGCGTTCAACGAGACCCTGCTGCAGAATGCCGGTGGAGGATGGTGGGTGCGACAGGGATTGAACCTGTGACCCCCGCCGTGTGAAGGCGATGCTCTCCCGCTGAGCTACGCACCCATCCTAACGGGACGCCAAAAGGCGTTGCAGATCAGAGAGATGGTGGGTGTAACAGGGATTGAACCTGTGACCCCTACCATGTCAAGGTAGTGCTCTCCCGCTGAGCTATACACCCATCTCTCGGTACCGGCAGGCGACCCCGCCGACGGCGCGATAGACCATAAAACGCGCGCGCGGGTCAAGGGTCAAGGCGCATCCCTCCGAGAGGGAGACGGGGGCCCGGGCCGAACGAATATTGCGGTCAATGACAGCGCGGGGACGCTTCCCTCGATTGGGCGGGCGTCATAGCGTGCGCCACCCTCAATTCCCGCACGAGAAGAAGCAGAACGAATGAGCGCAGACGCGTCAAAGCTCCGCTGGGGCATCATCGGCCCGGGCGGTATCGCCCAGGCTTTCGCCGCCGGTGTGAAGAACTCCAGGACCGGCCTGCTGGTCGCGATCGGCACGCGCAACCCGCAAAACCCGGAGCTGGCGCAGAACTTTCCGGGCGTGCGGGTCGTCGATGGCTACGACGCGCTGATCGCCGATCCCGAGGTAGAGGCGGTTTACATCGCAACGCCCCATCCCGGCCACGCCGAATGGGGGATCAAGGCAGCGCGCGCCGGCAAGCACGTGCTGGTCGAAAAGCCGATGGCGCTCACGGCTGCCGACGCCAGCGCGATGATGCACGCGGCGCGAAAGGCCGGCACGTTCCTGGGCGAAGCCTTCATGTACCGGCTGCATCCCGCCGCGCAGAAGCTCATCGACCTGATCAAGTCGGGCGCGATCGGTGAGGTGCGGATGGTGAAGTCGAGCTTCGGCTTCGCGATGCCGCGCTTCATGCCCGAGCACCGGCTCTACGCAAACGATCTCGCCGGCGGGGGCATCCTCGACGTCGGCGGTTACCCGGTATCGATGTCGCGGCTGATCGCTGGCGCCGCAACGGGCAAGCCGTTCGCCGAGCCCGATAAGGTGCAGGGCGTTGCGCATCTCGGGCAATCCGGCGTCGATGAGTGGGCCTCGGCGGTGCTGCACTTCCCGGGCGGCATCGTCGCCGAAGTCAGCTGCTCGGTCTCGGTGCAACAGGAAAACGTACTGCGCATCCTCGGCACGACCGGGCGGATAGAGGTGCCCGACTTCTGGTTCGCCGGCGGCAATCGCGACGGCGGGCCGGGCACGATCAACATCATCCGGAGCAACGGCACGCGCGAGACGGTGACGACCGGGGACGTTGGGCACCTCTATTCGTTCGAAGCCGATGCCGCCGCGGCCGCGATCCGGGCAGGGCAGCTTGAGTTCACATCCCCAGGGATGAGCTGGGCGGAGAGCCTTGGGACGCTGCGGGTGCTCGACAAGTGGCGCGCGGATGCCGGGCTGGTCTACGACATCGAGACGCCGTCGCGACGGAGGCTGACGATCACCGGAGACAAGCTCGAGCGGCGCGGCGAGCAGCTCCCGCGGATGCTGGTACCGGGGCTCGGCAAGCAGACATCGAAGGTCGCGCTCGGCTTCGAGTACTTCGAGACCTTCGCCCCGGCCACGATCATGCTCGACGCCTTCTACGAGCGCGGCGGCAACCTGTTCGACACGGCGTGGGTCTATGGCGCAGGCAAGACCGAAACCAACTTCGGCAACTGGCACACCAGCCGTGGCCTACACCGTTCCGAGCTGGTCCTGATCGGCAAGGGCGCCCACTCGCCGCTGGTCTATCCCGATGTCATCGCCAGGCAGCTCACGCAGTCGCTTGAGCGGCTGCAGACGGATTACGTCGACGTCTACTTCATGCACCGCGACAACCCCGAGGTGCCGGTCGGTGAGTTCGTCGACGCCATGAACGCCGAGGTGAAGGCGGGGCGCATCCGCGGCATCTTCGGCGGCTCGAACTGGACGCGCGAGCGCATGGACGAAGCGATCGCCTACGCGCAGCGCACGGGCAAGCAGGCGCCCGGCGCGCTCTCCAACAACTTCTCGCTGGCCGAAATGCTGGACCCGATCTGGGCCGGGTGCGTCGCCTGCTCCGACGACACGTGGAAGGCCTGGCTGCGCGAGCGGCAGATCCCGGACTTCGCCTGGTCGAGCCAGGGCCGCGGCTTCTTCACCGAACGGGCGGGCCGGGACAAGCACGACGACGAGGAGATCGAGCGGGTCTGGTACTCCGAGAAGAACTTCGGCCGGCGCGACCGCGCCATCGAACTGGCGCGGCAGCTCGGACGGGAGCCGATCCAGGTGGCGCTCGCCTATGTGCTGGCGCAGCCGTTCCCGGTGATCCCGCTGATCGGGCCGCGCAGTCTCGATGAGCTCGACAACAGTCTTGCGGCAACCGAGATCGCGCTGACGTCCGAGCAGGTGCGCTGGCTGGAATCGGGCAGTTGATCGCACGCAGAAGGAGCAGCGCTACGTTTGGGCAACCATATCGGGTTGGGAGTATCTTAATAGGCCATTCCTAGTGTCAGAACCTCCCTGCTCGCAGGCGTACTGGACACCTGAATGCGGTCGCTCCCAACTGACAAAGCTCGCCGGCGGCCCAGCATCACCAGCGCCACTGTGCTGCTGGCGCTGATCGTCCTCACCGTCATCAACGTAGTGGCCGGCGCGCTATCGCCGCCATGGCCGCTTTTGACGTCGATGACGAGCGTTGTGGTCATGCTGGTCGTCGGCACCCTGCTCATGCGGCGGCTCAGCGCGAGCCTGCGCATCGAGCGCACCGCGGCGGAGGCGGCGCGGCATGATCTTGCGCGCCTTGCGCACGAGGACAGCCTCACCGGGCTGGGCAACCGGGCGCGGTTCAACGAAGAGATGCACAAGGCTGTGGCCGCTGCGGTTGGCGGAAACCGCCCGTTCGGGCTGATCGTCTTCGATCTCAATCGCTTCAAGTCGATCAACGACGGCTTCGGACATGCCGCGGGAGATGCGGTGCTGGTCGCGGCCGCAAAGCGCACGCGCGAGGCGCTGGGGACCAAGGCCGTGGTGGCGCGGCTGGGGGGCGACGAGTTCGCGGCCATCGTCTATGAAGCCGGCGACATGGCCCTGCAGGTCCGGCTCGCGGAGCTCAACAACCAGCTGTCGCTGCCCGTGAACTTCGACGGCATGGAGATCGCCACCGGGGCCAGCATCGGTGTGGCGCTCTGCCCCGAGCACGGCACCAGTGCGGCGCGCATCCAGATGCTCGCGGACCGCGCCCTCTACCGCGCCAAGTCGCAGGGCGGCGGCGTGTGCCAGCTCGATCGGTCGATGCTGGAAGCCGGGCGGGCCGAGGACGAGATGGCCGACGACATCCCCGGCGCGTTCCGGCGCGGCGAGTTCCGCTTCCACTACCAGACGAAGGTTCGCCTCTCGGACGGTGCGCACGTGGGGTTCGAGGCGCTGGCCCGCTGGCACCACCCACGCCACGGGATCGTCTACCCTGACACGTTCATCCCGCTGCTCGCGCGCATGGGGCTGATGGTCGAACTGACGCGGCACCTGCTCGATCAGGTAGCGCAGGAC
>JAEZBF010000322.1 GCA_023427545.1 Pseudomonadota bacterium | reverse complement strand
GGGCCTGGGGTTCGGGGTGGCCGCCGCCGACGTCGGCCGCACCGTCAAGGCCGGCGACATCACCAGCGCGGTCACCGACGCCTGGACCCGGCTCACCGTGCCCGACTTCGCCCAGCAGCAGCTGGTCCGGCCGCGCGCGCTGGCCCTGGCCGACGGCAGCGTGCGGCCGGTCTTCGAGATCAACGTGCTCGACGTCGAGGGCGGCTCCGCGTTCGCCTACACCGTGATGGTCGACGGGGTGACCGGCGCGATCCTGCACCGGGAGAACCAGGTCGAGGCCAACAACGACGTCCACCCGTTCCAGGGCGAGGTGACCGCCAGCCAGTGCGGCCCGAAGCACGAGTTCGAGCTCACCGACGCCAACACCAGGCAGATCGTCGCGGTCGCGGCGATGGCGAACACCGCCAACGACGTCGTGGTGAAGCTGTTCGCGCCCGGCGGGGACCTGCTCGTCTCGGGCGACCTCGGCACCAGCCCGGAGACCGCGACGTACTCCGCCGCCTCGATCCCGAAGGGCATCTACTCGATGCAGGTCTGCCCGTTCGACACGCCGACCGTGCCGTTCCTGCCGCCGGGCAACTACGTCGCCAGCGTGACGACGAGCGACACCGCGGGTCCGTCGACCGGCGACCTCGGCTTCGAGCCCAAGTGGCGCTACTTCACCGCCAACCCCACGCTCGACTACTCCCCCGAGGACACGCCGACCAACTCCGTGATCGGCTGCTGGCTCCCGGGCGACGGCTGCACGTCGCCGAGCGGGCCGTTCCGCAACATCGCGGCCCCCGGCCCGTGGGACACGCTGGCCGGCACCGGGCTCGGCACGATGACCACGGTCGGCAACAACGCCAACACGCACGAGGCGTGGGTCAACCCGCTCGCACCGGGCGGTACGGCGCAGGCGCCGATCTCCCCGACCCGGGAGTACACGACGGAGTTCACCGACGCCTGGAACAACTCGCAGTGCGACCCGGCCCAGCTCACACCGGGCGGCAACGACATCGACGCGTCGGTGACGAACCTGTTCGTGGCGCACAACCGGATGCACGACTACTCCTACTACCTGGGCTTCACCGAGGAGAACTACAACCTCCAGGCCAGCAACCTGGGCCGCGGCGGCGTCGAGGGCGACCAGGAGATCGGCAACTCGCAGGCGGGCGCGCTCACCGGCGGACAGCCGTCGTTCCTCGGCCGTGACAACGCCAACCAGATCACCCTGCAAGACGGCGTACCGGGCATCACGAACCAGTACCTCTTCCAGCCGATCGCCGGCGCGTTCTACGCCCCGTGCGTCGACGGCGGCCTCGACATGGGCATCGTCGGTCACGAGTACACCCACGCGATCTCGAACCGGATGGTCGGCGGCCCCGACGAGGGCCTCACCTCCGAGCAGGGCGGCGCGATGGGCGAGTCGTGGGGCGACCTGACGGCCGGTGAGTACATGTTCAGCCACGGCTACGCCAACGGCGGCAACCCGTGGGCGGTCGGCGTCTACGCGACCGGCAACAAGGCGGTGGCGATCCGCGACTACGCGATCAACAAGAACCCGCTCAACTACTCCGACTACGGCTTCGACAGCACTGGCAACGAGGTGCACGCCGACGGCGAGATCTGGAACGGCACCCAGTGGGAGGTGCGCCAGGCGCTGGTCGACAAGTGGAACGCCGCCTTCCCGTACGCCAACGCCAGGCTCCAGCTGCGCTGCGCGCAGGCGAGCGCCGGCCAGAGCCCGCTGCCGCCGAACAAGTGCCCGGGCAACCGGCGCTGGATCCAGCTGGTGTTCGACGCGTTCCTGCTGCAGCAGGGTGCGACGTCGATGCTCGACGCCCGCGACGCGATGCTTGCTGCTGACCGGATGCGCTTCAACGGCGCGAACAACGAGGTCATGTGGGCGGCGTTCGCCAAGCGCGGCATGGGCGTCGGCGCCTCGACGCCGAGCGCCGACTCCGGCGACGTGACGCCGAGCTTCGCCTCGCCGAAGGCGCGCAACGGCACGGTCACGTTCACCAGCGGCGCCCCCGGCAAGGTGTACGTCGGGCACTACGAGGCCCGCGCGACGCCGGTCGCCGACACCGTGCCCGGCGGCAAGCTGAAGAACGTCGTGAAATTCGTGCCCGGCCGCTACGACCTGACGTTCGTGTCCCCCACCGGCGGGTTCAAGCGGCTCACGGTGAACGTGAACCCGTGGCAGCAGAAGACGGTCCGGATCTCGACCCCGAAGAACCTCGCCGCCGCCAGGAACGGCGCGCGGGTGATCGCCTCCAGCACCGGATCGCTCAACCCGGGCTGGCTGCTCGACGGGACCGAGCGGACCGCGTGGGGCGGCGTGTCCGAGACCAACGTCGACGAGTCGCACCCGTTCGTCGCCGTCGATCTCACGGGCGGCGTCCACACCGTGCGCCGGGTGCAGGTGAGCGCGATGCTCAACCCGGCGCCGGAGGACCCGACCGAGATCCCGCTCGCGGCCGACCCCGACCCCGACTCGGGCTCGCGGTTCACCGCGCTGCGGCGCTTCGCGCTCGAGGCGTGCGTGAGCGCGTGCTCGACCGACCAGGCGCAGTGGAAGCGCTTCTTCACCTCCAAGCGCAACGCGTTCCCGGCGAAGCGGCCCCGGCCGGTCGCCCCGGACCTCACGCTCCGGAGCTTCACGGTGCCCCCCACCAGGGCCGCCGCGATCCGGCTCGTCGTCCTCGAGAACCAGTGCACCGGCTTCGGCGGGTACGCCGGCGAGCAGGACGCCGACCCGATCAACGACACCGACTGCAAGACCGCCTCCGACCGCGGCACGATCGTGCACGCCGCCGAGCTGCAGGTGTACTGAGCTGGCTTGGGGGCGGGGCCGCGG
>JAEZBF010000292.1 GCA_023427545.1 Pseudomonadota bacterium | reverse complement strand
CTGCGGGTGGACAAGAACACCGGCCGCGAGGACGCCCTGTTCGACGTATCGCGTGATGCGTCCGGGCGAACCGCCTACGCCGGAAGCGGCCGAAGCGATGTTCCAGTCGCTGTTCTTCGATCCCGAGCGCTACGACCTCTCCGCGGTCGGCCGCGTCAAGATGAACATGCGCCTCGAGCTCGAGGCGGAGGACACCGTCCGCACGCTCCGCAAGGAGGACATCGTCGAAGTCGTCCGTACGCTCGTCAACCTGCGCGACGGGCGTGGCGAGATCGACGACATCGACAACCTCGGCAATCGCCGGGTCCGTTCGGTCGGCGAGCTGATGGAGAACCATTACCGGCTCGGGCTGCTCCGCATGGAGCGGGCGATCAAGGAGCGCATGAGCTCGGTCGAAATCGACACGGTCATGCCGCAGGACCTGATCAACGCCAAGCCGGCGGCCGCCGCAGTGCGCGAGTTCTTCGGTTCGTCGCAGCTCTCCCAGTTCATGGATCAGACCAACCCGCTCTCCGAGATCACGCACAAGCGGCGTCTCTCGGCGCTTGGGCCGGGCGGCCTGACCCGCGAGCGCGCGGGCTTCGAAGTTCGCGACGTGCACCCGACCCACTACGGCCGGATCTGCCCGATCGAGACGCCGGAAGGGCCCAACATCGGCCTGATCTACTCGCTCGCGACTTTTGCGCGGGTGAACAAGTACGGCTTCATCGAGACCCCGTACCGCAAGGTCGAGAACGGCAAGATCACCGATAAGGTGGTCTACCTGTCGGCCATGGAAGAGGCCAAGCACCACGTGGCGCAGGCAAACGCCGCGTTCGACGAGAACGGCGGCTTTGCCGAGGACCTGATCGTTGCCCGTCACTCCGGGGACGTCCTGCTGACGCCCAAGGAGCAGGTCGACCTGATGGACGTCTCGCCCAAGCAGCTCGTTTCGGTCGCGGCCTCGTTGATCCCGTTCCTCGAGAACGACGACGCGAACCGCGCGCTGATGGGCTCGAACATGCAGCGCCAGGCGGTGCCGTTGCTCCGCGCCGAGGCCCCGTTCGTGGGTACCGGCATGGAGTCCGTGGTGGCTCGTGACTCGGGTGCCGCCATCGTGGCCAAGCGCAAGGGCATCGTCGACCAGGTGGATGCGACGCGTATCGTCATCCGGGCCACGGAAGAGACAGACGCGAGCAAATCCGGCGTCGACATCTACAACCTGATGAAGTTCCAGCGCTCGAACCAGTCGACCTGCATCAACCAGCGCCCGCTGGTGGTGGTGGGCGACCACGTGGAGGCCGGTGATATCGTTGCCGACGGTCCTTCGACGGAGCTTGGCGATCTCGCGCTCGGCCGCAACGTGCTCGTCGCGTTCATGCCGTGGAACGGCTACAACTTCGAGGACTCCATCCTGCTCAGCGAGAAGATCGCGATGCAGGACGTCTTCACCTCGATCCACATCGAGGAATACGAAGTGATGGCCCGCGACACCAAGCTGGGGCCGGAAGAGATCACCCGCGACATCCCGAACGTGTCGGAAGAGGCGCTCAAGAACCTCGACGAAGCCGGGATCGTGCACATCGGTGCGGAAGTCGCTGCCGGCGACATCCTCGTGGGCAAGATCACGCCGAAGGGCGAAAGCCCGATGACGCCGGAGGAAAAGCTCCTCCGCGCCATCTTCGGCGAGAAGGCCTCCGATGTTCGCGACACCTCGCTGCGCGTGCCCCCTGGGGACGCCGGCACGGTGGTCGAGGTCCGGGTGTTCAACCGCCACGGCATCGACAAGGACGAGCGCGCGATGGCGATCGAGCGCGAGGAGATCGAGCGGCTGGCCAAGGACCGCGACGACGAGCAGTCGATCCTCGACCGCAACGTCTACGCGCGTCTCAAGGAGATGCTGTTCGGCAAGGCGGCGACGGCGGGCCCGAAGGGCTATGTCGTCGGCACCAAGCTCAATGATCAGATGTTCGAGGCCCAGCCCCGCGCCAAGTGGTGGCAGTTCGCGGTCGAGGACGACAAGATCATGGCCGAGATGGAGGCGCTCCACGCCCAGTACGAGGAGAGCCGCCGCCTGCTCGAGCAGCGCTTCATCGACAAGGTGGACAAGCTCCAGCGTGGCGACGAACTGCCCCCGGGCGTGATGAAGATGGTCAAGGTCTTCGTTGCGACCAAGCGCAAGATCCAGCCGGGCGACAAGATGGCGGGCCGGCACGGCAACAAGGGCGTGGTTTCGCGCATCGTGCCGGTCGAGGACAAGCCGTATCTCGAAGACGGCACCTCGGTCGACATCGTGCTCAACCCGCTGGGCGTGCCCTCTCGCATGAACGTCGGCCAGATCCTCGAGACCCATCTGGGATGGGCCTGCGCCGGCATGGGCTAGAAGATCGACCAGCTGATGCGGATCTACCAGCAGAAGGGCGACCTCAAGCCGCTCAAGAAGGAGATCGGCGCGCTCTACGAAGGTGACGACTCGGTTACTGGCCTCGACGACGACAGCCTGGTCCGTCTTGGCGAGCACCTCTCAAAGGGTGTCTCGATCGCGACGCCGGTCTTCGACGGCGCCAAGGAAGCCGATATCGTAGAGATGCTCGAAAGGGCAGGGCTCAAGGGCAGCGGCCAGTCGACCGTCTATGACGGCCGCTCCGGCGAGGCTTTCGATCGGCAGGTGACGGTTGGGTATATCTACATGCTCAAGCTGCACCACCTGGTGGACGACAAGATCCATGCGCGCTCGATCGGGCCGTACAGCCTCGTCACCCAGCAGCCGCTGGGCGGAAAGGCACAGTTCGGCGGCCAGCGGTTCGGCGAAATGGAGGTGTGGGCGCTCGAAGCGTACGGCGCCGCGTACACCCTCCAGGAAATGCTGACGATCAAGTCGGACGATGTTGCCGGGCGCACCAAAGTCTACGAGGCGATTGTCCGCGGCGACGACACCTTCGAGGCCGGCATTCCGGAAAGCTTCAACGTCCTGGTCAAGGAAATCCGTTCTCTTGGCCTGAACGTGGAGCTCGACATGAGTGAAGGCGTGGAAGTGCCGCTACCGAACAGCCCGGCTGGTCCCGAGCTTGCTCCTCCTCAACGCGACGCGGCGGAGTAATCCCGCCTCGTCCACCCTATCCCGCAATGTTTTCGTGAGGCTCCGGGCCTGAGGCCCGGCCCGGAGCTCCGAAACGAGGAGACTACCAGATGAACCATCATCACCACGTCATGGACCCGTTCAACCCGCAGGTCCCGGCGCAGATGTTCGATCAGATGAAGATCAACATCGCGAGCCCGGAGAAGATTCTCAGCTGGTCCTACGGCGAGATCAAGAAGCCCGAGACCATCAACTACCGCACGTTCAAGCCCGAGCGTGACGGCCTGTTCTGCGCGCGCATTTTCGGCCCCGTGAAAGATTACGAGTGCCTGTGCGGCAAGTACAAGCGCATGAAGTTCAAGGGCGTCATCTGCGAGAAGTGCGGGGTGGAAGTCACCCTCAGCCGCGTGCGCCGTGAGCGCATGGGCCATATCGAGCTGGCCGCGCCCGTCGCCCATATCTGGTTCCTGAAGTCGCTGCCGTCGCGCATCGCGCTCTTGCTCGACATGACCCTCAAGGACATCGAGCGCATCCTCTATTTCGAGTACTACGTGGTGCTCGATCCGGGCCTCACCCCGTTCCAGCAGAACGAGCTGCTCACCGAGGAGCAGTATCTCGACGCCCAGGACGAGTACGGCGCCGACAGCTTCACCGCCAAGATCGGCGCCGAGGCCATCCGCGACATGCTGATCTCGCTCGATCTCGAAAAGATCGCGGCGGATCTGCGCGTCGAGATCGCCGAGGCGACCACCGAGCTCAAGCCCAAGAAGCTGGCCAAGCGGCTCAAGATCGTCGAGCAGTTCATAGTCTCGGGCAACAAGCCCGAATGGATGATCATGACCGTGATCCCGGTCATCCCGCCCGAGCTG
>JAEZBF010000246.1 GCA_023427545.1 Pseudomonadota bacterium | reverse complement strand
CCTGCCGGTGGCGGCAGACCTCGAGAACGGGTACGGGCACCGCCCCGAGGACGCGGCCGAGTGCATCAGGAAGGCGGCGTCCATCGGGCTGGTGGGCGGCTCGATCGAGGATTTCTCCGGGAACGAGGAGCGGCCGATCTACGACTTCTCCCACGCGGTGGAGCGGGTTGCGGCCGCGGTAGAGGCGGCCCATGCCCTGCCCGTCCCGTTCACGTTCGTGGCGCGGGCGGAGAACCACATCCACGGCGTCGACAACCTCGACGACACGATCCGCCGGCTGCAGGCCTACGAACAGGCCGGCGCGGACGTGCTGTTCGCGCCCGGACTACCCAGTCTCGAGGCGATCCGCACGGTGTGCGGCGCGGTGAAAAAGCCGGTAAACTACGTCAACAGCGGGCCGAAGTTCACGCTCGGTGAGCTCGAGGCGGCGGGGGTGCGGCGGGTCAGCGTCGGCGGGCTGTTCTCGCGCGTGGCGCTGACGGCGGTCAAGCGCGCAGCAGAAGAGATGCTCGCGACGGGAACCTTCGCCTTCGGAGACGGCGTTCTCAGCACTTCCGAGGTGAACGACCTGATGCGCCGATGACGCCTGACGACCGGAAGAAACTGATCCGCATCCTGGGCCTGCTCGGCTCAGACCAGCCGGGAGAACGGGCATCGGCCGCGCTCAAGGCCCACCAGATGGTCGAGAGTTCCGACACCGACTGGTCCGAACTGCTCGCGCCGGCGCCGGTCTCGCGCGTTGTGGTGCGGCGGGTGCGCGAGCCGGACAGCGACTATCGCGCGGCGGCGGAGTCGCGCATCCGGCAGCTGAAATCGACGACCGAGCTGCAGGAGCGGCAGATCCGCAGCCTGCGGACGCGGGTGAACAACCTGACGGATCGCGAGCGGAAGCGGCGCGAGGAGGCGGGGGAGTGAGCGCTCCCGCGGCCCCAGTGTCAATCTTTGCTCGCGTCAGCCGGACTACTCGAACGAGTCCGAGACATCGAGATTGACGACCTTGCACATGCCGCCGAACGGACCCGACGTCTCCTCGTACTTCTTGAGCGCGCCGATCTCGTAGCAGACGCTCACTCGCGAGCGCAGGACGGGCGTGTCCCACGGCCGCCGTCCGGGACCGTGTTTCGTGCTGCCGCCGTAGGATTCGATCGTCTTGCCGTTCAGGATGAACCAGATGTGGCCCGCTGCCAAATCCGCCGGCTTGGAGAAGTAGCCGACCCGCAGCATGTTGTCCCTGTTGGGGGCGACATCGTCATATGTGACGGTGGCGAAGCCCTGCGCTCGCAACCAGTCGTTCTGCATCCAGCTGCCGCCGCTCACCTTGGTCATACAGGCCTGGTAGAAAATGTAACGGGTGAACCCGGAACAGTCGACTTTCGTGATCGTGGACGGATTGGCATCGACTGACACTTTCGCCCCAAGCGAGTACTTGACGTGCCCGTCCATCAACTTGGTGCAGCGGTCTACGAGGATTTCACCGTCGACGTAAAGCGTGCGCATCGGCCCCTCCCTGATCGAAACAACTTAGGTTCGAGCCGGAAGGGAGTCCAGAATGTCTGGCCCCTCCGGGCGGGAGATCAGAGCTGCAGGGGTTCGATGCGGCCGGCCTTGATGGTGACGATGCGGTCGGCGCGGCGGGCGAGATCGTGGTTGTGGGTGGCAATGAGGGCGGCGGCGCCCTCCTCGCGTATGAGGTTCTGCAGCGCTTCGAAAACGAGCTCGCTGGTGGCGGGATCGAGGTTGCCGGTCGGCTCGTCGGCGAGGACGATGCGCGGGTGATTTGCGGCGGCGCGGGCGATGGCGACGCGCTGCTGCTCGCCGCCCGAGAGTTCGGCCGGACGGTGCTCGGCTCGGTGGGCGATGCCGAGTAGCTCGAGCAGGTGGATCGAGCGGCTGTCCGCGTCGCGCTGGCCGGCGCCGGCGATCAATTGCGGCATGGTGACGTTCTCGAGCGCCGTGAACTCGGGCAGCAGGTGGTGGAACTGATAGACGTAGCCGATGGTGTGGCGCCGCATCAGGGTGCGGGCCCGGTCGCTGAGCCTGGCCGTTCCTGTGCCGCAGATGGTGATCTCGCCGCCCTGCACCCGCTCGAGCAGGCCGCACATGTGCAGGAGCGTCGACTTGCCGGCGCCCGAGGGCGCGACGATCGCGACCATCTCGCCGCCATTGACGCTCAGATCGGCGCTCTCGAGCACGCGCACGAGCTTTTCGCCCTCGCCGTAGTGCCGATGCACCGCGGACAGGACGAGGTGGGGCTCACTCATAGCGCAGCGCCTCGACCGGATCGTACTGGGCGGCGCGCCACGCGGGATAGAGCGTGGCAAGGAACGAGAGGCCGAGCGCAAGGCAGACGACGGTCGTGACCTCGACCGGATCGATCTTTGAGGGCAGCGAGGAGAGGAAGAAGACCTCGGGCGGGAAGATCGTGACGTTGAGGAGGTTGGAGACGAAGGCGCGCAGCGGCTCGGCGTTGGCGGCGACGATTAGGCCGAGGATCAGGCCCACGATGGTGCCGACGACGCCGATGGTGGTGCCGGTCATCGAGAAGATGCGCATGACCGACCCGCGGGTGGCTCCCATGGTGCGCAGGATTGCGATGTCCCTGCCCTTCTCCTTCACCAGCATGACGAGGCTGGCGATGATGTTGAAGGCAGCAACGAGGATGATCATCGAGAGGATGGTGAACATCACTACGCGCTCGACCTGCAGCGCGGAGAAGAAAGTCTCGTTGCGCTGCTGCCAGTCGGTGAGCACCAACGGCCGGCTGACGGCGGACTGGAGGCGCTCGCGCATTCCGGCGATGTCGTCGGGATCGTCGATGAAGACTTCGATGGCGGTCGCCTGCGGCACCCGCTCGTAGGCCGCATCGATCTCCTCGTCGGACGCCATCACGCCAGGCGGATCGACGCCGGGCCTGAGCTGGTCCTTGTACATCTTGAAGTAGGTCTGGGCGGCGGCGAGCGGCATGTAGACGTAGAAGCTGTCGAACTCGACCATGCCGAGGTCGAAGATCACCTGCACCGGATAGGAGCGGATCTGCGGGGTGGAGCCGAACGGGGTCTGCGTGCCGTTGGGCGTGACGATAGTGACGGGATCGCCGACGGTGACGCCGAGCTTGTCGGCAAGGCGGCGGCCGATGGCGACCCCCTGGCTTTCGTCCCAGCCTTCCCAGCCGCCGAGAGCCGCGCCCTTGTAGAGCAGATCGAGCTTCTTGATGTCGGCGAGGTCGATGCCGCGGACCGACACGCCAGTGGATTCGGTCTGGCCGGAGGCGAGCGCCTGGCCTTCGACGAAGGCAATGGCGAAGCGAACGCCGTTGACCTGCTCGAGCTCCTTGACCGTCTCGGCATAGTCGGTGAACTGCCGCTCGATCGGATAGGCCGAGAAGTGGCCGTTGAGCCCGAGGATCTTGGTCAGCAGCTCGGCGCGGAAGCCGTTCATCACCGACATCACGACGATGAGGGTAGCGACGCCGATGGCGATGCCGGTGAGAGTCAGCGCGGCGATCACCGAGATGAAGGCGTCCTTGCGCCGGGCGCGCAGGTAGCGCCCCGCGATCAGGAACTCGAAGCGGGAGAAGGGCGTGTTTCCAGACTGCGTGCCCTGCCCCGGCCGCGCGGCGACTGGTGCCTCGGCGGTCAAACCCGATCCCGCCGCTGCGGCTCGATCAGCGCCTTGAGCCGCCCGACGGCTTCGCCGACCGGGAGGGTTTCCCGCTCGCCGGTCTTGCGGTGCTTGATCTCGGCATTGCCTTCCTTGAGGCCGCGGGGGCCGAGGATCACCTGGTAGGGGATGCCGATGAGGTCGGCGTTGGCGAACTTGGCGCCGGCGGGGGCATCACGGTCGTCGTAGAGGGTGTCGACGCCCGCCGCGCCGAGCTCAGCGTCGAGCTTCTCGCTCGCGGCATCGGTCGCCGCATCGCCGGCCTTGAGGTTGATGACGATCGCTTCGAACGGGGCGACGCTGACGGGCCAGACGATGCCCGCATCGTCGTGGCTCGCCTCGATGAGCGCCGGCACGAGCCGGGTCGGCCCGATGCCGTAGGAGCCCATGTGCACCGTGACCTCCTTGCCGTCGGGGCCGGTGACGGTCGCCCCCATGGGTTCGGAGTACCTGGTGCCGAAGTAGAAAATGTGGCCGACCTCGATGCCGCGGGCCATCAGCTGCTTGTCCTCGGGCACGGCGGCGCGGAAGGCGGCTTCGTCGGTCATCTCGTCGGTCGCGGCAAAGAGCGACGTCCAGTCGGCAAAGATCGCGGTGAGGTCGCCCCGGAAATCGGTGTCGATGGGCGGGATCGGCTTGTCGACGAGATCCTTGTGCAGGAACACGCCGCTCTCGCCGGTATCGGCGAGGACGTGGAACTCGTAGCTCATGTCGCCGCCGATCGGGCCGGTGTCGGCGCGCATCGGAATGCCGACAAGGCCCATGCGGTGGAAGGGGCGGAGGTAGGCGACGAACATGCGGTGGAAAGCGGCGATGGCGCCCTGCTCGTCCATGTCGAAGGAATAGGCGTCCTTCATCAGGAACTCGCGGCTACGCATGGTGCCGAAGCGCGGCCGCACCTCGTCGCGGAACATACACTGGATGTGGTAGAGGTTGAGCGGCAGGTCCTTGTACGATTTCACGTACGTGCGGAAGATGTCGGTGACCATCTCCTCGTTGGTCGGCCCATAGAGCCTCTCGCGCTCGTGGCGATCCTTGAGGCGCAGCATCTCCTTGCCGTAGGCGTCGTAACGGCCGCTCTCGCGCCAGAGGTCGGCGGACTGCAGCGTCGGCATCAGCAGCTGCACCGCGCCCGAGCGGTTCTGCTCCTCCTCGATGATGCGCACGACCTTCTGGAGCACGCGATGGCCGAGGGGGAGCCAGCTGTAGCTCCCCGCCGCCTGCTGCTTGATCATGCCGGCACGCAGCATGAGCTGGTGCGAGACGATCTCGGCTTCCTTTGGGGTGTCCCGGAGGGTGGGCAGGAAATACTGGGAAAGACGCATGGATGCTCCGGCGGGGCCACGACTCTGGCCCGTTGCGCGCACAGTCAAAGCGCAGAGCGCAAGCTATGGCAAGCCCAGCGTTTCCAGCAGATTCAACGTGACAGAATGGCGCTCCGTTGTTAGGGTCCGCCGCAATAAGGATGCAGGCGGCGCCAAGCTGCCGCGACGTCCGACACGTCAAGGGAGGAGCGCTGGCCGCCACAACGTGAGCGTAAGACCGGCGTACTGTCGTGAACTATCCAAAGCAGGGCTTTCGCCCTGCTTTTTTCTTGCCCGGTGGTTGGCGACGCCGTGTTGGAGATGAGCCTTGAGCACCGCTGACGACTTCCGCCGCATTGCGCTCGGGCTCGAGGGCACGACGGAAGCGCCGCACTTCGATCGGCGCGCCTTCAAGGTGAGGCGCACCTACGCGACACTTGCTGCCGATGGCCGTTCAGCCAACCTCAAGCTCACGCCCGACGAGCAGGAGTTCAAGTGCATGCTCAACCCGGCGGCGTTTTCTGCGATCCCGAACGGCTGGGGACGGCAGGGCTGGACGACGGTGGCGCTCGCAGCGATCGGGGAGGATGAGCTGCGCAGTGCGCTGGAGATGGCGTGGGCGCACGGCGCGGCAAGGGGGCGGCGGTAGGCTTCAGGCCGCGGTCAGCCGCTGGATGTCGCTGACGTCAACCGTGTGCTCGGCCTGCCAGGCATCGTAAGCCCCCTGCATGCGCAGCCAGCTTTCGGTGCTGCCGCCAAAGAGCTTGGCTATCCTAACGGCGACGGCGGGGGTGACAGGCTTCTTCTCGTTGAGGATGTCGTAGAAGTGCTGCCGGGAAATGCGGAGCAGCCGCGCCAGTTCGGCCTTGGTCTTGCCCACGGCCGGCACCACGTCGATGCGCAGCAGCTCTCCGGGATGCGTGGGGCACCGATCCGAGTCGCGCTTGCCGGCAGGATACACAGTCATCGCAGGCTCCTAATGATACTGCTCGAGGTCCACTTCCTCGAATTCCCCGTCTACGAACGCAAACGTGAGGCACCACGGGCCGTTGATGTGGACCGTGTAGCGCATCGGCTGAAAGCCTCGTAGCGAATGGAAGTCGAAGCCCGGCAGGTTCATGTCGTCCACCGAAGAGACAACCTCCATGCGGCTCATCCTGATGATGATCCGCTTGTGGAGACGTTCATCTATCCGCCTGGTCCTGCCCGTCTGCCAGAGCTCAAGCAGACCCTTGTGCCGAAACGAGCGGATCATGCCCGCGTGTAAGCAAAAAGCTTACATACGTCAATAATCGGCTGACATCAGCGTAGGTAGGCTTTGAGGATGTCGCTGCCGACGAGCCAGAGCAGCAGGGTGGTCACGACGAGGGCGAGGAGGCTGGTGGCGAGAATTTTTGGCCAGGCACGAAAGAGTGCGGGCGCACCCGGTTCGCTGCCTCGGACGATGCTGCCCGCATCATGCTGGCTATGCGCGCCGATGGGCAGGATGGCGAAGAGGCAGACCCACCAGACGACGAAATAGACGGCGATATAGCTGCCGATCAGCATGGTCAGACCCTGTGCACGAAGACGGTGACGTTGGGCTTCTTGCCCCACCAGGCGGTCACTTCGCCCCGCACCGCGCGCTGCAGTGCCGTGCTCAACAATTCCGGATCATTGCGGCGCTTCGGTGGAATCGACTTGATCGTGCCCGAGACGACGCGGCGGATGAGCTGCTTGAGGTCGCCATCGTCCTCTTCGACGTCGGGCAAACCCTCGATCTCGAAGTCGGGGCCGGAGACGACCTGCCCGCGATTGTCGACGCAGAGGCTGATCGCGACAAGGCCGCCGAAGCTGAGACGGCGGCGGCCGCGGACGCCGCTTTCGTCGGGCGTGCAGAGGATGTTGCCGTCGAGATAG
>JAEZBF010000224.1 GCA_023427545.1 Pseudomonadota bacterium | reverse complement strand
GCGCATGGGCGATGGGCTCGTCGCTGACGGTGCCGCAATCGAGCGTGAGCAGCAGGGTTGCGCCGTTATCGATCAGCCGGTCGATCGCGGCGATGTTCGGGCCATAGCCTTCGAAGATTCGATCGGGAATATGGACCTGCGGCTCGATCCCGAAGTGCCTGAGGTATCGAGTCAGCAAAGCGCACGAACATGCGCCATCGACGTCGTAATCGCCGAACAGCGCGATGTTCTCGTGCTGCTCGACGGCGTGCGCCAGGCGGGCGGCGAGCCCATCCATGTCCGTGAGGCGCGACGGGTCGGGCATGAGGTCCCGGACCATCGGCGTGAGGAAGGTCGCGGCCTCGTCGGGCGCAACGCCACGAGCCGCGATCACCCTGGACAGGATCTCGGACAGGCCGGTGCGCTGCGCGATGGTGGTGGCGTTGCGGGTCGCTGCGGCATCGAGCCGGTCGACCCAGGCCCGGCCAGTCACCGAACGCGCAACGTCCAGGAAGAAGCGCGGAGCTTCGAGCGCGCTCACGTGCGGTCTCGCTAGAGCCCTGCCCTATCGGGCATGGCGCGCGGTGATCCAGCGCACCGTCTGGCTCCACGAGCGCATGACGATCGTCGAGGTCTGCACGCTGCTGCGGCCGAGCTTGACGCCGGAAAGCATCGAGCCGTCGGTTACTCCGGTCGCGGCGAACAGCACGTCGCCTGAGGCGAGCTCATTGGTGCGGTATTTGCGATTGGGATCGGTGATGCCCATGCGCCGCGCGCGTTCGCGCTTCTCGTCGTTGTCGAGGATCAGACGGCCCTGCATCTGTCCACCGATGCAACGGAGTGCCGCAGCCGCGAGCACGCCCTCGGGGGCACCGCCCGAGCCGAGATAGATGTCGATCCCGGTGTCTTCGGTCGTGACGGCGTGGATGATGCCCGCAATGTCGCCGTCGCTGATCAGCTTGATGGCGCAGCCGGCCTGCCGCAGTTCTTCGAGCAGCGGTGCATGACGCGGCCGATCGAGCATGCAGACCGTAATCTCGGAAACCGGAACGCCCTTCGCCCTGGCCAGAGACTCGATGTTCTCGCGGGTCGACATGTCGAGGTCGACGACTCCCTCGGGATAACCCGAGCCCACCGCGATCTTCTGCATGTAGACGTCGGGTGCGTTGAGCAGGCCGCCGCGCTCGGCCATGGCGAGCACGCAGATCGAATCCGGCTGGTTCTTGGCGCAGAGGGTCGTGCCCTCGAGTGGGTCGACGGCGATATCCACGTCGGGGCCATTGCGGGAGCCGACCTCCTCGCCGATGAAGAGCATCGGCGCTTCGTCGCGCTCGCCTTCGCCGATGACGATCCGGCCGCTGATGTTGACACGCTCGAGTTCGGCTCGCATCGCCTCGACGGCGGAACGGTCGGCGGCTTTCTCGTCGCCCTTGCCGCGCCAGCCGGCCGCCGCCACCGCGGCGCGCTCCGTTACGCGCACGAGTTCAAGGGTAAGGGTGCGCGCGATGATTGCGGGGGACTTGTCCGCCGCGACCTTGCTCAGCTGCATGTTGGCCTCTTGGAAGGCCCGCAGGCCAGTGGGAGTCGGCGCCTCAGAAGTGCTCGATACGGATCAGCTGGGGCTGGCCGACAATGAACCCGTCGCCTGCGATTTGCGCAAGCGTTTCCCGAACTGTTGCTTCCATGGTCGAATGGGTGAGCAGCACGACGGTGCGGGTCTTGTCCTCTTCCGAGTCCGCGTCCTTGACGCTGAGATCGGGCCGCTGGATCACGCTTTCCAGCGAGATGCCGTTGCCGCCCATGCGGGTCGCGATCGCCGCCAGCGCACCGGGCACGTCCTTCAGGTTCAGCCGGATATAGTATCCGCCCTCGTGTGCGCGCATGGGCGCCTGCCGGTACGGCGTGAGCTCGTTGCGAGGCACGCCTAGGGGCGGCACGCGGGTCCCCCGCGCTATATCGAGAATGTCGGACAGCACCGAGGATGCGGTCGGCGGACCGCCGGCACCGGGGCCGGCGAGCAGCAGCTCATGGACGTGATCGGTCTCGAGCGCCACGGCGTTGAGGACACCATCGACGCCGGCAATGGCGCTCTGCTTGGGCACCAGCGTGGGATGCACGCGCTGCTCGATGCCTTCCGGCGAACGCTGCGCGATACCGAGCAGCTTGATCTTGTAGCCGAGGTCCCCGGCGACCTTGATGTCTGCCTGAGAGATCGTCGTGATCCCCTCGACGAAGACCTCATCCGTCGCGATTTCGCAACCGAAGCAGAGCGAGGTCAGAATCGCGAGCTTGTGGGCCGTGTCGAAGCCTTCGACGTCGAAGCGCGGATCGGCTTCGGCGTAGCCGAGCGCCTGAGCATCCTTGAGGCAATCGGTGAAGGAGATGCCCTCGTTGCCCATGCGGGTCAGGATGTAGTTACAGGTGCCGTTCATGATGCCGTAAACGCGCGCGATGCGAGCCGAGCCGAGGCCCTCGCGCAGCGTCTTGATCACGGGGATGCCCCCCGCGACCGCGGCTTCGAAGCCAAGCTGCGCGCCGCTCTCTTCGGCAAGGCCGGCGAGCGTGATGCCGTGGCGGGCGAGCAGCGCCTTGTTTGCGGTGACCACCGGACGGCCGATCTCGAGCGCTGCGCGCACGGCGGCGAAAGCCGGCCCGTCCTCTCCGCCGATCAGCTCGACGAATAGGTCGATGGCGTCCGACTTGGCAAGCGCTACCGGATCATCGAACCACTGCAGGTCCGACATGTCGAGGCCGCGCGACTTGGAGCGGGAGCGGGCGCAGACTGCGGTGACGACCACCTGCCGGCCCAGCTTGCGCGTCAGCTCGGCGCCGTCGCGCTGAAGGATGCCGACCAAGGTCGCGCCGACGTTCCCGAGGCCGGCGACGCCGATCCGCAGTGGCGGCTGCGCGGCGCTCTCGGCCTGCTCCTGCATTGCCTTTAGGATCCGCGCGCGCGTCTCGCTGCGGGGCTCGCGGCCCGCGCGGAGATCGAAAACGAAGAGCGGATCGCCCGCGACCTCCCGGCCGAAGCGGGTCGGGGTCCAACCGCGCGCCGCGATGAAGGCTTCGACGGCCTGGCGAAAAGAAGCAATGTCGGTCATGGCGAGTTCCTTAAATAGGAACTCGCCTATGCGTCAATAGGAGAAGCTACTTGCCGACGGCAAGCGGGACCACGTTGCCGTGGCTGGGCGCGCCCATGAGCATCTTCTTGATGTTGCGCGCGGCCTGGCGGATGCGCTGCTCGTTCTCGACGAAAGCCAGCCGGATGTACTGGTCGCCGTACTCGCCGAAGCCGACCCCAGGCGCCACGGCAACGCCGGTCTCCTGGATCAGCAGCTTGGCGAACTCCAGCGAGCCGAGGTGCGCGAACTGATCGGGGATCGGCGCCCAGGCGAACATCGTCGCCTTGGGCACGGGAATGTTCCATCCGGCGCGGCCGAAGCTCTCCACCATCACGTCGCGGCGGTGCCTATAGACCTTGCGCACCTCCTCGATGACGCTGTCGTCGCCGTTCAGCGCCGCGGCCGCCGCTACCTGGATAGGCGTGAACGCGCCGTAGTCCAGGTAGGACTTCACCCGCGCCAGCGCCGCAATCAGCCGCTCGTTGCCCACCGCAAAGCCCACCCGCCCGCCCGGCATCGAGTAGGTCTTGCTCATCGAGGTGAACTCGACCGCGATATCCATGGCGCCGGGGATCTCAAGGAGCGAACGCGGCGGTTCCTCCTCGAAGTAGATCTCCGCGTAGGCGAGATCGGAGAGGATGAAGATGCTGTGCTCTCTGCAGTAGCGCACAACCTCGCGGTAGAAATCGAGGTCCGCCGTGTAGGCCGTGGGGTTGGCGGGGTAGTTCAGGATCAGCGCAATCGGCTTGGGGATCGAGTGCCGCACGGCGCGATCGAGCGCACGCATGAAGTCGGCGTTCGGCTCGGCCGGCATCGAGCGCACCACTCCGCCCGACATGATGAAGCCGACGGCGTGAATGGGGTACGTCGGGTTGGGCACCAGCACCACGTCGCCCGGCGCGGTGATCGCCTGCGCCATGTTGGCGAAGCCTTCCTTTGACCCCAGCGTCGCGACGACCTGCGTGTCCGGGTTGAGCTTCACCCCGAACCGGCGGCCGTAGTAGCTCGCCTGCGCCTTGCGCAGCCCGGGGATGCCCTTGGACGTGGAATAGCGGTGGGTCCGCGGGTCCTTCACCGTCTCCTTGAGCTTGTCGACGATGTGGTCCGGGGTCGGCAGGTCGGGGTTGCCCATGCCGAGGTCGATGATGTCGACGCCGTTGGCCCGCGCCTTGGCCTTGATCGGGTTGATATGCTCGAAAACGTAGGGCGGCAGGCGGCGGATGCGGTGGAAATCTTCGCTCATTGGTTCCTCGTCGGGGACTCCTCCGTCCCCTCGGCGCATGGCGGGCGCTTGCGTCGCACTCAGCCAGTATCGCCGGATTATGGTTTTGACTTGGTAAAGCGGGACCGCGCCCGCTGGTTCAATCTGGCGCTCTTCCCTGCCCGCTTGGGCCTACGGGAAGAGCCGGCGAGCCTCTGCGGGTGCGGCGCGAGGCGCGGCGAGCGGAGCGAAGTGGGGCAGCACTGCGAAAGCGAACCGGGACAGCATGTCGAACCCTCTGTCGCGCCCTGTCTAGGCGCGGGCGGGAGCGATGTAAATGGGTGCTCTGCCAGCGAGAGCGGATGGTCTCATCGATATCCGCCGCTGTCATCCGAGCCGAAGCTCGGCTATGTGCTGCCCTGGGAGGGACAATGAACAACGAGAACCATCGCGTCTACAAGATGTCGGTCTCCAGCGTTTACGCCCACTACGTCAACAAGGTGCAGAAGAAGGGGCGCACCCAGCAGGAACTGGATGAAGCGATCTGCTGGCTGACGGGTCACAGCGTCGAGAGTCTTCACCGCGAGCTGGAGGCGAAGACCACATTCGAGGACTTCTTCGCACAGGCGCCGCGCCTGAACCCGGCGAGAACAGCGGTCAAGGGCGTGGTGTGCGGGGTGCGGATCGAGGAGATCGACCACCCCCTGATGCGCGACCTGCGCATCATGGACAAGCTGGTGGATGAACTCGCCAAAGGCAGGCCGATGGAGAAGGTGCTGCGCGTGGGTGTCGCAGCCTAGACCGCCGGCGACCTTTGCGTCCCTACCTCTCGGTCCCGGACTCCGGCCGCACGTCGGTGTACTTCTTGGTCGCGGGCTCGCCGGCAAAGGTGACCCAGAAGAAGTTCAGCACGTACGTCCCAGCCGTCTTGATGACGCCTTCCTCGGCGAAGCGCCGGCCCGAGGTCCACATCTTCAGCCGGAACGTCCACTTGACGCGGCCGACCTTGCTCAGCCGCACGGCGACATCGGTGTCCTCGCCGAAGAACTTGATGGCGCGGTTGTAGCCGCCCGCCTGAACCCAGGCCGAGCGCTTGAAGACGAAGTTGCCGCCCTGCACCACCGATCCCACCCGCAGGATGAAGCGGTTGAGGATGTAGATGGCGTAGGTCGCGCCGTAGAAGGCGGTGACGAGGAAGCGGTTCCAGACCGAGAGGTCGTAGTAGAAATAGGGACCGCTGAGGCAGACGAGCCGCCGGTCCCGCGCAAACTCGTCGAGCACCGTGTCGATCCAGCCGGCCGGCACCACGGTATCCGCGTCGATATTGGCGACGAGCTCGGCGGTCGTTGCGCGGAAACCCGCATCACGCGCGGCGACGAGGCCCTTTTCCATCTCATCGATCACCCGCACGCCGGGAAAGCTCGAGGCGATCTCCTTGGTGCGGTCGGTGGAGGCGTTGTTGACGACGACGATGTCGACGTTCCGGCCAGAACGCTTCACCTCAGCAAGAACGGATGTGAGGCATTTGCCGATCAGGGCTTCTTCGTTGTAGGCCGGTATCACGAAGGCCAGCTGCATCAGGACCTCTGCAGGGTGTGGTTTTCCTTAGCCGGGCGACACCGGGTTTACCAGTGGGCACTTGGTCCGGCATCAGCCAAAGTTAAGGCTTCGTCCCGGGGAAATCATCGGGAGCGACGCGGAATTTCGGGCAGGTATTGCACGAACTGGTCGGTGCTGGCAGCCCAGGAGAACCGTGCGGCAAAGGCCCGGCAGTCGTCTCGCGGGATCTGCAACGCCGCCAGCGCTGCGCCCTGGAGGTCTTCGCTCAGCACCGCGACCGGCGCATCGCCGATAACGTCGATCGGGCCGGAGACTGGCAGCGCCGCCACCGGGGTACCGCTCGCCAGCGCCTCGAGCAGGACGAGGCCGAACGTGTCGGTCCGGCTGGGGAAGACGAAGCAATCCGCGCTCGCATAGTAGCGCGCGAGCTCCTCGCCCTCTCGCGGGCCTGCGAACACGACCTGCGGGTAAGCCTGCGCCAGGGCGCGGCGGCTCGGTCCATCGCCAACGACCACCTTGGTCCCGGGAAGCTCGAGTTGCAGGAACTGCTCGATGTTCTTTTCGACGGCGACCCGGCCTACATAGAGGAAGACCGGCCGCTGATAGGGAAATTCCGGGCCTGCCTCGATGTGGCGGGCGGGGTGGAAGAGAGCGGTGTCGACGCCGCGCGACCAGATCACCGTGTTGCGGAAGCCGATCGCCGTAAGCCGGTCGGCAATGCTCTTGGTGGGCACTAGGCAGTAGCGCGCCGGAGCATGGAAGCGGCGGAGGATCGGATAGGTCCAGGCCACCGGCACGGGAAAGCGCGCTCGCAGGTACTCGGGGAACTGGGTGTGATAGGAGGTCGAGAACGGCAGGCCACGCCTGAGGCAGTAGGAGCGCGCGCCATAGCCCAGCGGCCCCTCCGTGGCGATGTGGATCGCCTCGGGCGCCAGGGCGTCGATCCGGCGGCTGATGGTCCGCTGGGTGGTCATCGACAGCCGAATTTCGTTGTAGCCGGGCAGCGGCACCGTCGCGAAGTCGAGTGGCGAGAGCACATTCACCGTCATGCCGCGGGCGATCATGATCTCGATCACGCGTTCGAGCGAGCGCACGACCCCATTGATCTGGGGGTGCCACGCGTCGGTCACGATGAGAACGGAGTTCACGCTGATCGCCGACTCGCCGGGGAAGCTCGCGAGTCCGCTGCCCGCCTGCGAACGCTGATATGAAAAAGGGCTGGAGTAATCCAGCCCTTTTGCGTTCGCTGCAGGTAGCGCGCTTAGCGCTTGGAAAACTGGAAGGACCGGCGAGCCTTGGCCTTACCGTACTTCTTGCGCTCGACGACACGGGCGTCGCGGGTCAGGAAGCCGCCCTTCTTGAGCACGGCGCGAAGCTCCGGCTCGTAGTGGGTGAGCGCCTGGCTGATGCCGTGGCGCACTGCGCCGGCCTGGCCCGAGAGGCCGCCGCCGGACACCGTGACGTCGACGTCGTACTGGCCCTTGCGGTTGGTGGCGACGATCGGCTGCTGCAGGATCATCTGAAGCACCGGGCGGGCAAAGAACAGGTTGAAGTCCTTGCCGTTGACGGTGATGCGGCCCTTGCCCGGCTTTACCCAGACGCGAGCGATGGCGTTCTTGCGCTTGCCGGTGGCATAGGCACGGCCCGAAGCGTCGAGCTTCTGGACGTAGACCGGAGCTTCGGGAGCGCCGGCGGCGGTCGCGGGCAGCTGGTCCAGCGAGTTGATGGTCTCGGCCATTACTGGGCCCTCACGTTCTTGGTGTTCATCGCGGCGACGTCCAGCTTTTCGGGCTGCTGCGCCTCATGCGGATGCTCCGGGCCGGCGTAGACACGGAGGTTCTTGAGCTGCTGGCGGCTGAGCGGGCCCTTGGAGAGCATGCGGCGCACCGCGTTCTCGATGACACGCTCGGGGTGACGGCCCTCGAGCAGCTCACGCTGGGTACGGTCCTTGATGCCGCCCGGGTAACCGGTGTGCCAGTAGAACCGGCGCTGGTCGAGCTTGCGGCCGGTGAGCTTGACCTTGTCGGCATTCACCACGACGACGTTGTCGCCCATGTCCATGTGCGGGGTGAAGGTCGGCAGGTGCTTGCCACGCAGTCGCATGGCAATGATGGAGGCGACGCGGCCGACCACGAGATCGGTGGCGTCGATGAGGATCCACTTCTTCTGGATCTCGCTCGGTTTGGCCGAGTAAGTGCTCATCGAAAATTCCTTCGGGAGAGGCTGTGCGACGCTCGGGCAAGCCCGCCGGACCGCAGCTGTTGGCGCGCGATCTAGTGGATGTTCAGATAAGCGTCAAGCACAAAGTAGATGTGCTGCAAAATCAGAGACTTAACTATCGGTATTATTATACCGCGAGCTAAGATCAGCCAGATATGCGGTAATTGTCCCGGCCAGCATGAACGCAAGCGCCTGGTGCCCGAGAGCCAGCCAGATCGGCACGCCCATGACCAGCGTGCCGATCCCCAGCACCGCCTGCAGCAGGACCAGGAACACGATCCGCGGCAACCAGCCCTCGACGCCGGCAAAGCCCCTGCCCCGCCGAACGAACATCAGGACGGCGACGTAAGCGACGAGCACGTAGGCGATCATGCGGTGATTGAACTGCACTGTGGTGACGTTCTCGAAGATGTCTCGCCACCAGGGTTGGATCTCGCCCAGACCTCTAGGCACGAAGCTGTCGCCCATGAGCGGCCAGGTATTGTAGCTGAAGCCGGCATCGAGCCCCGCGACGAACGCGCCGGCGACGATCTGGAGCAGCACCAGCAGCAGGAGGATGACTACCGGAGCGCGGGACGCAGACGTGCGGGCCACCGGCTCGGGGTCGAGCCGGCGCGCAACCCAGATCAGCGCGATGAACAGCAGGGACGCGGCAAACAGATGGGCGGCGAGTCGGTACTGCGAGACCGAGGTCAGCTCCGAGAGGCCCGAAGACACCATCCACCAGCCAAGCGCCCCTTGCAGTCCGCCAAGGACGAAGAGGCCGGCAAGTGGAGCCGCCAGGTCCCACGAAAAGCGTCGCTGGGCAAGAAAGACGAGGAATGGGATGGCGAACGCGACCCCGATGATCCGCCCGAGGAGTCGGTGCGCCCACTCCCACCAGAAAATGAACTTGAACTCGTCGAGGCTCATGCCCTGATTGAGTTCGGTGTACTGCGGTATTCGCTGGTAGTTCTGGAACTCGGCCTGCCAGTCGGCGAGGGACAGCGGCGGGATCGTGCCGGAGATCGGCTGCCACTCCGTGATCGAAAGACCGGATCCCGTCAGCCGCGTGATGCCGCCGAGGACGACCATCATCAGCACCAGGAAGGCCACGAAATAGAGCCAGATGCGGACCGGCCGAAGCCGGTCGCCGGCCCCGATCGTCGCGGTGGTTGCTGCAAGCGTCGCCATGGCACGTTCCCTTTCGCGGCGCGAGTGGTATGGGAAAGGCCCGCCTTCTGGCAATGCTCCGCAACGACGCAGCCGCAATGACCTCCAGCACCCGCAAGCTCTACGGTACGCTGCTGATGCTGGCGTTGCTGATCGTCTATCCTATCATCGGGATGCTGGTATTCGTCACTTTCCTGGAGGGCGCGCCCTGGTGGGTGGCGATCCTCTACGCAGCTTTAGCCGGACTGCTGTGGGCCGTCCCGGCCGCGATCATCATCCGCTGGATGGCGCGGCCGTAGAGCGCCGGCGGCGCAGAGAGAAGATCGCAGGGGCCGCAAAGACATCGACATAGCGGCGGGCCTGGAACAGTCCGTTGAGCGAAATGCGCGGCAGGCTCCAGAGCGATTGCGCATGACGGTGGTAGAGCGCGCCCGGCACTGTGGTGACCGCCGAACGCAGTCCGAGGTCCCGCGCGATCGCGAACTCGCGCGGACCCGCAGAGACGGGGGCCCCGATGGGAAAGGAAAGGTGCCGCGGCACCTTCCCGAACTGCGCCTCGATGATGCGGATCGACTGTTCGACCTCGTTGCGCGCTTCGACGGCGCTCAACTTGGCGAGCTCGTAGTGATGGACGGTGTGCGCGCCGATCGTGCAGAGCTGCTCGTTGGCAAACTCCCGCAGCTTGCCCCAGTCCATGATCAGCTGGCGGCAATGGGCGGCGAGGTCCAGGCCGTACTGGCGCGCCAGATCGTGAATGAGCTTGACCCTGTCGGGTTCGGGCATCGCCCGCATGCGCCAATAGATGCTGTCGTAGGCGGCGAGCTTTTCGCGCACGGTGGCGCTGGGCAGGTACTCGGTCTCGCCCTGGTAGGTCACCGCCAAGGCGTTCTGGCCGGCAACGATGTCCTCGAGCGCCTGCCACCACACCTCCCCTACCCCGTCCACCAAGGCGGTCGGGACGTAGAGCGTGAACGGGCACTGCTGCCGGCGCAGGATGGGCAGGGCATAGCGGAGGTTGTCGTGGTAGCCGTCATCGAAGGTGAAGACGGCAAAGCGCTTCGTCGGCACCTCGGCCTCGATGCGCCGCACCGCTTCGTCGAGATCGACGATGTCGTAGCCGAGCGCCCGCACCCGCGTGATCGCGTATTCGAGGAAATCGGGCGTGACCTGCAGGATCGCGTTGGGCGAAAAGTCCGCCGGCTCTTCCGGCAGCACCCGGTGCAGCGTGAAGATCACGCCACGGGCCTTGGAACGCCAGCGCACCAGTCGTGGCAGGCCGGTGAGCCAGGCGGCCTCGAAGGCCGCCCTTATGGCTGCGTATCTGAGGCCGGCCACGCGGCGCGATCAGGCGACTTCGGCGTGCCGCAGCGGCGCGACGACGACCTGGGTCTGGCGAAATCCGAGCGCCGCGGTGTCGGCCAGTGCAGCTTCGAGGTGATCGGAGTTGGCACGTCCGAGGGACGCCAGGACCAGGCGGCAGTTGATGCCGGTAAAGAGCGGCAGCGTCGAGCTCAGCCCTACCCGGCCGGTGCTCACCACCACCACTTCGTAGATGTCGGTCAGCGCCTCGATCAGCGTATTGGGCTTGTTGGACCGGCGGTCGAGAACGGCCTGCTGTCCCCATGGCACCTCGGCGAGGCCTTCGCGAATGCCTTTGTGGACGACGTCGCCGAAGCTTGCGCGCTCGGCGGCAAGGTCGGTTATCCCCAATTCCGGCGAGACATCGCCGCTGCCCGCGTCCACACGTACGATCGTCAGCCCCGCGTAAAGCGCCTCGGCAACGATCGTGTCGATGACCGGCTGGCAGTCGTCGGCAGCGCTCAGCCCCGCAACCATCACTACCCTGACGCGGCCCAGCGCGATATCGGCTGAAAGCGTTGCGAGCGCCGATGGGTAGCGGCCGGTTGGCTCCGGTAGTTCGACGTGCTGGATCGGCGCAGGTCCATAGGGACGCCGCAACTCCTCGTCTTCCTCCGCCGTCTCCGGCTCGACGGCCGCCTCGGCCGGCGCGGGCTCGTCAAGCTCCTCCGCCATCGCAGCCGCCAGTTCCTCCAGCGCCTCCTCCGTCGAACTCCTCTCAGGCGCCTCGTCGACCGCAGGCTCGCTCTCGGCTGCCTCGACTACCGCCGTCGTCCCAACCACCGGCTGCTCAATGGCCGCGTCCGCCGTCGTCCCAAACACCGGCCGCTCAACGGCCACGTCCGTCGTCGTCCCAAACACCGGCTGCTCGACGGCCACGTCGGCGTCGTGGGCTATCTGGTCCTCAGCGCTCGCAATTTCCGCCCCATAATCCGCAATCATCACCACCGCGCCATGCGCGGTACTGCGGGCGCGAACCGGTTCATCGAAGGGCAGGTGCGGTTCGGCAGCGTCATCTGCTGGCTCGGTCTTCGACGCGAACCCCGGCTCCCCACCAGTGCTGGGTGCGGGGCCACCACGGGACACGACGCGCTGGACCACTGCCCTACCCGACATGAGCTCGCCGAGCATGATTGCCCCGATCTGCAGGGCCAGGGCCGCGAATATCACAGCGCCCAGGAGCAGGCCCGTCTTGGGCGAAGCCGGCGTGACCGAGGGGGCAGCGATCGAGACAATGCGGACGTCAGGCAACGTCGAAGCGCTGTCGGAGCGCGAAACCGCATCGCGGTAGCGCAGGAGGTAGTTCTCGAGCAGGTCGCGCTGAGCCTTGGCTTCCCGCTGCAGCTCTTCGAGAGTGACCGTCGAGGTGGCGGCGCTAGCGGCGGACTGCTTCAGCGCGGCCAGGTCTTTCTGGAGCGAGGCCTCGAGGTCACCCTCGATCCGGGCTTCGGCTTCAAGCGATGCTGCTACCCGACGGCCCTCGGTTGCGATCTGGCGATCGATCTCGCGGATTTGGGCCGCCAGCGCCTTCATCGTTGGATGGTTGGGCAGAAGTGTCGATGATCTCTGCGCCAGCTGACCCTGCAGGTCCGCCTTTGACTGGCCGAGCTGCTGGATCACGGTAGAGCTCTGCACATCTGCGATGCCCGAGATCGGCTGCCCGGCGTCGATCATTCCGCGGATAAGCGTTGCGCGCGACTGAGCCGCATTGCGCCGCTGCTGTGCGTCCGTGATCTGCGTCGCGATGTTCGAAAGCTGCTGGTCGAGCAGGCTCGTGTTGTTACTGCCCTGGAAGAGGTCGTTGTCGTTGCGGAAGTTCGCTACGGCCGTTTCGGCCTCGGCAACACGCTGGCGCAGTTTGACGATCTCCTGTTCCAGCCAGGTCGAGGCCTCGGCGGTGTCCTGAAGCGTCTGGTCGGCGCGGCGCTTTAGGTGCTCGCTGGCGATGGCGTTCGCGATATCCGCGGCGAGCTGCGGGTTCTGCGATCGAACAAAGATCGAGATGATGGCGGAATCTCGCTCGCGGATCACCGTTACCTTCTCGCTCAGGTTGGCAAGAACGGTGTCGTCGATGCTCTTCTGCTCCGGCTTTCGGCCGAACAGCTGGAAGACGAGGTTCATCGGGTTCGGGCCGCTGCCGTTGAACTCCGGCACCGAGCGCAGATTCACGGCATCCACGACCTTGAGCATGGTGTCGCGCGACTTGATCAACTCGATCTGGCTCGATATCACGGAGTCAATCGTAACCGCGGCGCCGCCGCTGCTCGTGGCGTTCGCCGCGGGAAGGGTGAATGCGTTGTCGCGCGATTCAACGAGGATGCTGGAGTTGCTCTCGTAGAGCTTGGGCGTAACCATCAACCAGGCGTACGTGGCGCCGGCAAGAAGCAGGGTAACAAGGAGGATGCGCAGCCACCGCGACAGGACGGCACCGAAGATGGCGCCCACGTCCATTCGCGTGTCCTCGATGGGGGGCGAGTCGGTGGTCATGTGCAATCCTTGGGTTGCTTTGCTTGGTTTATCAGCCGGCTAAGGTAAGCAATCCGTTAAGGCCGGTCGCAAACCGCAACTTGGGACGACGGTTTAAGGACATTCTTAACCATAGTCCCGCGAGAGTTGGGCCGGCTCAAGTTCCCGGGAATCTCCATGCGCTGGTTGCGTCTTGTTCTGCTCGTCCTGCTCGTGCCGCTCGCTGCGTGCGCGCTGAGCGCCCATCCGGCGACCTACGAGGTGGATACCAAGGGGCCCTACACGCTCGATACCGGAGACGTGGTCCGGGTCAGCGTCTATGGCGACGCCGAAATCAGCCGGACCTACAAGGTCGACGACGGCGGGGCGATCATGTTCCCGCTGGTCGGGGCGGTGCACGTGCGCGGCATGACCACCAAGATGGCCGCCGGCGCGCTCGCCGCGGCGCTGGCCAATGGCTACATGCGCGACCCCGATGTTGCCGTCGAAATCGACACTTACCGGCCGTTCTTCATCCAGGGCGCGGTCAAGAATGCGGGGCAGTTCAGCTACGTCTATGGCATGACCGCGCGTGCAGCGATCAGCACCGCGGGGGGCTTCACCGATACTGCCGACCGCACTCGCGCCGTGGTCTACCGGCGCAAGGGCAAGGACATGGTCAAGGGGAATGTCGATCTCGACTTCCCCATTTACCCTGGTGACACGATTGTCGTGCTGGAACGCTGGCTCTGAAACCAGGCGGTGGAGAGCTCAGCAGCATGGCGGAGCCGCTTCGTATCCTGCAGATCCTGCGTGCTCCGGTCGGGGGCCTGTTCCGCCACGTTGGCGACCTTACTTGTGAACTTGCGGCGCGCGGCCACGACGTCGGGGTCATCGTCGACAGCCTTCGCTCGGATGCGTTAACGGAACAGCGGCTTGAGAGCCTGCGGCCGTTGACAAGGCTGGGAATTCACAGCCTGCCCATGCCACGTGTGTTGGGGCGTCAGGACCTGACCACCCCGCTCGCGATCCGCGCCCTGGCGCGCAAGCTCGGCGCGCGGGTGCTGCACGGCCACGGCGCCAAGGGTGGACTCGGTGCACGACTGGGGCGGTGGGGTCGCCGGAACAGCGTCTCGCTTTATACGCCGCACGGCGGTGTGCTGAACTACAAGCCCGGATCCGGCAGTGCACGGTTGTTCGGCACCATCGAGCGGCTGCTGCTGCCGATCACGGATGGTATCATCTTCGAGAGCGCCTTCGCCCGACGCGCCTATCTGCAGCAGATCGCCGAGCCGCGCTGCCCCACGCCGGTGATCCACAACGGCGTCGCCGCGGCTGAGTTCGAGCCGATACCGCTCGAGCCCGACGATGCGGACTTCGTGTTCATCGGCGAGTTCAGACCGGTCAAAGGGATCGAGTTCATGCTCGACGCCCTGCAATCGGTCACAGCACCGGACGGTCGCCCTGCAACCCTGGTGATGGCGGGGGACGGGCCGGATCGCTCCAAGGTCGAGGCACAGATCGGGCGGCTCGGCCTTGGCGGAAGGGTAAAGCTGTTGGGGGCCCAGCCCGCACGGCCAACCCTCGCCCGCGGCCGCTGCCTCGTCGTGCCATCGCTTGCCGAGTCCCTGCCCTATGTCGTTTTGGAGGCCGCGTCGGCGTCCCGGCCGGTCATTTCAACGCGGGTCGGCGGCATCGACGAAATCTTCGGCCCCACCGCAGACAGCCTCTTGCCCGCGGCCGATGCCGCTGCGCTGGGCGCCGCGATGCGCGCGTTCCTCGCCGATCCCGACGCCGCCGAGGCCGAGATGCGGGTGCGATACGAGTACATCGCCCCACGCTTTTCAATCACGCACATGGTCGATCAGATCGAAGCGCTTTACCGGAAGTTGCTCGCCGATCGTTAAGCATTGGGCATCCGCATTTCATCTAGTTTTCATGGATTGGCCGCTAGCATGCACCAGCTAGCAAAAGGCCAGGCATGTTCCGTCTCGATCCCAAGCAGGCCGTCCTCGACCACGTTGCGGGCAGGGCCGGTTCCCCATCCGCTCCGTTATCCCTTTCGGAGACGGCTGAGCGCATCGTCAAAGCACCCGTCGAACGGACCCTCTCCGGTCCAGTGATCGTCGGCGTCGCACAGGGCATAGAAGCCCTGATGCTCGTCGCGCTCGGCTTTGCGATCTACCGGACTTACGTGCCGGAGCGGATCGACTGGCTCTACCTTCCGCTGACGCTTGGCGCAGTCCTGGTGGCGAACGTTTTGTTCAACGCCGCCCAGACCCACCGCATCGCGAGCTACCGCACCCTCATCGAGCAGGTCGGACGGGTACTCGCGGCATGGTCCGCCGTGTTCGTCATGCTCCTCGTCGGCGCCTTCCTGTTCAAGGCAACCGACATGGTTTCGCGAGTGTGGCTGGTCGGCTGGTACGCTGCCGGCGCTGCCGCACTGGTCATCTTCCGCGTGTCGCTGCGTTCGCTCGTCTGGCAGTGGACCAACGAAGGGCGGCTCAAGCGCCGCACCGTAATCGTGGGCGGCGGTCGCGACGCCGAGGTGCTGATCGAGCAGATCCGCAAGGGGGCGGCCAACGACATCAACCTCTTCGGGCTGTTCGACGACCGCGTCGATGATCGCTCGCCCCAATCGGTCGCCGGGCTCCCCAAGCTGGGCAAGGTCGCGGATCTCATCGAGTTCGCCCGGCGCACACGGGTGGACCTCGTCGTCGTCTCGATGCCCTTGTCGGCCGAAAAGCGCGTGCTCGACATGCTCAAGCAGCTCTGGGTGCTGCCGGTCGACATCCGGCTGTCGGCGCACATGACGCAGCTGCATTTCACCAGCCGCGCCTATTCGTATGTCGGGGATGTGCCCGTTTTCGATATGGCCGACCGGCCGATCTCGGACTGGAACCTCGTCTTCAAGTGGGTCTTCGACAAGGTCGTCGCGATCACCGCGCTCATATTGCTGTCCCCGATCATGCTGGCGACCGCGGTTGCCATCACGCTCGAGAGCAAGGGACCGGTGCTGTTCCGGCAGAAGCGGCACGGCTTCAACAACGAGCTGATCGAAATCCACAAGTTCCGCTCGATGTACACCGATCGCACCGACGCCTCGGCGGCAAAGCTGGTGACCAAGGACGATCCGCGCGTCACCAAGGTCGGCAAGTTCATTCGCAAGACCTCGATCGATGAGCTGCCGCAGCTCTTCAACGTGCTCAAGGGCGAGCTCTCGATCGTCGGACCGCGGCCGCATGCGCTTCAGGCCAAGGCGGCCAACAAACTCTACTACGAAGCCGTCGACGGCTATTTCGCCCGCCACCGCGTCAAGCCCGGCATGACGGGGTGGGCGCAGATCCATGGCTGGCGCGGAGAGACCGACACGATCGAAAAGATCATGCAGCGCGTGAACCACGATCTCTACTACATCGAGAACTGGTCCATCCTGCTCGACCTCTACATCGTCGCCATGACGCCGGTGTCGCTCTTTTCGCGCAACGAAAACGCCTACTGATGGCCCTCGCCGGCAGCGCCGGGGACCCATCGCGGGCTGCCATCGGCGCTGCCTATGTGCGCGACCGCGCCGCCGCCCTGCTCCACGTGCTGGTCGGGGTCTGGATCTTCGCCGGCGGCTTCGTCATCACCGAGCCGGCGCCCTACGAGCCGCTCTTCCTGATCGTCCTCTTCGTCGGCGCTTTCGGCGGCTGGGTGCTCGGCCGCAATACGAGCGGGCTGCTGGCGCTGTTCTTCGCCTTCGTGCCGTTCGCACTGATCGCGGCGTTCCAGGTGAAGTTCATCACCGTGACGGACGCACTGATCTTCGTTGCCGTCACGATCTTCCTCTTCTTCACCGCCTGTTTTTCAGCCAGCTATGTCGCCGAGGCGCCGCAGCCGCGCATGCGGCTGATCGTACGCGCCTATATCGCCAGCGCGATCGTGACCGCGCTACTCGGAATCGGCGGCTACCTCGGGGTGATCCCTGGAGGTGAGGCGCTATTCACGCGGTACTGGCGCGCCAAGGGCGCCTTTCAGGACCCGAACGTTTTCGCGCCATACCTCATCCTGCCCGCAATGTACCTGCTGCAGCGCATCCTCCTCGGGACCACGCGCCAGACACTGTGGGCCGGTGCGCTTTTCATGATCCTGCTCGTCGGCGTGTTCACCAGCTTTTCGCGCGCCGCCTGGGGCACGATGGCAGTAGCCGCGCTGGCGGTGCTCGCGGCGGTCTTCTTCCTCGAGACACATGCCCGCGAAAAGGTGCGCATCCTCATCCTGTCGATCGCCGGCGCGCTGATGATCGTCGTCGCAATCGGCGGCCTGCTGTCGATCCCGTCGGTGCAGAGGCTGTTCGACATCCGCGCCACGGACCAGTCCTACGACGAGGGCGAGACGGGGCGCTTCGGCCGGCAGGGCTACGCCTTCGAACTGGCGCTGCAGCATCCGCTGGGCCTCGGACCGCTCGAATTCCGCAACCTCCACGTCAAGGAGGAGCCGCACAACACCTACGTTACCGTCCTGCACGCCTATGGCTGGGGCGGCGGGCTGGTGATCTACGTGCTGATCGGATGGACGGTCTGGCGCGGCACCGTTGCCCTGTTCAAGCCCTCGCCGAACCGGCTGCTGCTGATCCCGCTGATGGCCACCTTCGTGCCGCTGGTGGTGGAGGCCGCGATCATCGACATCGACCACTGGCGGCATTTCTACCTGCTGGCCGGCCTGATCTGGGGGGTCACAGCGGGGTACAACGTGACCGGGCCCGGCCCGCGGAAGCGTCACGCCGCTCTGATCTGATCCCTCGATCCGGCCGGCGACTTCCGCCGCCATGCAGCACAGCCCCGATCCCCTGACTTGAGGAGCCCGCTCGGGCGCCTGATCCTCGATCACATTATCGGTTTGGGCTGTTGCAGCAGGAACCTAGAGCTACGGCCAAGGTTGTTGGCCCTGCGCGGGCAGGCGCCCCGGTACCCCGCTCAGGAGCTTCTTCATGAATCGTATTTCCTTGCTGGCCCTCGGGACAGCCCTGGCATTGTCGATGCCCGCAGTCGCGCTCGCCCAGGTCAACGCCACCACGAACAATGCCACCGACGCAGCCGCTCAGGCAGCGGGCAATGCTACGGCCCAGGCCGCCGGCAGCACCGTCAACGTGGAGACGAACGCTACCGGAAACGCATCCGCGACCGGCAATGCCGATGCGAATGGCGACGGCACAGTGAGCGCGGCAGAGCAGGCCGCCGCAAATGCGAGCGGCTCGACAAGCGTCAACGCCACGACACCTGCCGGGGGCGTAACTGCAGGCGCGGGTGCTGCCGCGAGCGGCAACACGTCGGCTTCCGGCAGTGCGCAGACCGGAAATAGCGGCGGCAATGCGAGCGGCGGGGCCGGCACCGGCAGTGTCGGTGCCATCGTTACGGCCGACACAAATGGGGATGGAACCATCAGCGCCGAGGAGCGCGCGGCCGCCGCTACTGCGGCAGGTACGTCCAGCGAGCTCGCCTGTGACGACGACTCCGCCGCCGAGCCCCTGAAGGGCAGTGCAGCGCTGGACGCTGCAGCACTTGCCTCTGTCACCAACGTCGTTGTGGTCACCCTTTCGGGTTGTGATGACGACGACGTCAACGCCGCTGGTGCTGCTGCCGCCGGCTCCGCGATCGCCGGAGCGGCGGGCGTCCAGGCCGAAGTCGATGCACAGGCCGGACCGGGTGCCGATATTGTCGGTGCAGCTGTCAATGGCAGCACCCTGACGGTTTACGTCCGCGGCTAAACGTCTCCGAGCAGACCCGGCTCTCCCTGGAGCCGGGTTTCGCCGCCGCTGGGACTCGACAAAGGCGAATCACGTCCTAGATTCGCCGACATGCCGCGCTCCTATGCTCCGTCCCGTCCCTCCCCCATCGACAGTCTTAAAATCGGCCGCCGCCGCATCAAGGTGGGGGACGAGGTTACGCTCACCCTCAAGGTGAAGCGCATCGGGCCGTATGGCCGGGGCCATGACAGGCCCGGGGTGACAGTGATGCTGCCCGATGGCAACCTCTGCACGCTCGAACCCGAGCGGCTGGTGCAGGAGTGAGAGTGATGAACCTAGCGACGCAATCGGGACTGCATCGGATTGCTGCCTTCGGCTTGGGCGTGGGGCTCGCGCTGGTTCTGCCGGGCCTTGCTGTCGCGCAGTCGAGCCAGGGCGCAGCCGCGCGGGTTCCGAGTTCGGTATGGGAGATCGCGTGCAGCGACACCACCGCGCTCGCGAAACCCTTCGCGCTCGACGCGGCAGCGATCGCCGGCGCCACCGAAATCATGATCATCAGCCTCGAGGACTGCGAGGAGGAGGATATTCCCTCGGCCGAGGCGCTCGAGAGCCTGCGCGCCGTCCTTGCGCCAACAGGGGTGCTGGAACGGGTGAAGGCCGAGGCGGGCCGGCGTGCGGAGATCATCGCCGCCACCCTCGATGACGGCAGGCTGCGCGTGTACCTCCACGCACATCACGATTAGCTGCGGGGCCATAGGAAAAACCCCTCTTGCATCGAAAGCCCCGGTTCTGTAGGGCAATCGCAGTGTCGGGGCGTAGCGCAGCCTGGTAGCGCATTTGTCTGGGGGACAAAGGGTCGTCGGTTCAAATCCGGCCGCTCCGACCATTCCCTCCCCTCCCTGTCCCGAGGAGATGGGGCGTTCGCGAACTTCGTGTCGGATTGCGCCCGGGGGGCTCGGCCCGAGGTGTGAACCGTGCGCCGGTGTGGGTCCTTGCCTAGCCCTCGCGGGCGCGCTCGAGCAGGCGTTTGCAGTCGAGCAGCTCGCGGAGGACGCCGGCGAGTTTTTCGCGGTCGTCGTCGCTGAGGGCCTTGCCCCCGTCGGTGCTCTCCGGAATGGCGACGCCTGCGGGCACCGCGCCATCGGTGGGCTCGTCGTCGGCATCGGCAGGGAGCGGCGTCAGCGTGCCGAGCGGGGCGCCGTTGGCGATCGAGGCGACGTGACGGGCCCCCTGCTCCTTTAGGATGCGCTGGACGCCCTTGATGGTGAAGCCCTGGTCGTAGAGGAGGTGTCGGATGCCCTTGAGCAGCAGCACGTCCTCTGGCCGGTAGTAGCGCCGGCCGCCGCCGCGCTTCAGCGGCTTGATGGTGGAAAAACGGGTCTCCCAGAACCGCAGGACGTGTTGCGGGAGGTCGAGTTCTTCGGCCGCTTCAGAGATGGTGCGGAAGGCGTCCGGAGATTTTTCCACGCGCATCCTCAGCTGGATAAGGCTTTGTTTCCAGCGCGAACCATAGATTTGTTGATCTTGCTTTTCAACACGTTGCTGGGTTTGAACACCAGAACCTGTCGCGGCAGGATGGGCACTTCCTCACCGGTCTTGGGGTTGCGGCCGATGCGCTGGTTCTTCGAGCGCACTTGGAAGGAGCCGAACGAGGACAGCTTGACGTTCTGGCCCTGGACCAGGGACTCCGCAATCATGTCGAGGACCCGCTCGACCAGTTCGGCCGACTCGGTCCGGGACAACCCCACCTGCTCGTAAACCGCCTCCGCCAGGTCAGCACGCGTCACGGTCTTCTGCGCCATTACGACCCCCGCCTCGCCTAATGGATTGTCGCCCCCAGAGGGCGCCCCCGCCTCCGAGTTGTCAAAGTTTAACGCCGCAAAACGACTGTGGCAATCGACATTTACCAGCGGATCAGCGAGGCGCCCCAGGTGAATCCGCCGCCCATCGCTTCGAGCATGACGAGGTCGCCCTGTTTGATGCGCCCATCGCCGACGCCGACCGCCAGAGCCAGCGGCACCGAGGCCGCGGAGGTGTTGGCGTGCTTGTCGACGGTGACGATGACCTTCTCGGGCGGGATTTTCAGCTTGACCCCGGCGCCGTCGATGATCCGCTTGTTGGCCTGGTGCGGCACGAACCAGTCGAGGTCGGCGACGGTGTAGCCGGTGCGGGCGAAGACGTCGGTCACGACGTCGGTGATCATGCCCACGGCGTGCTTGAAGACCTCGCGGCCCTCCATGCGGACGTAGCCCATGCTCTTGGTCGAGGACGGGCCGCCGTCGGTGTAGAGCTTGTCCCAGTGCTGGCCGTCGGAGCGCAGGCTTGAGGCGAGGATTCCCCGGCCGGTCTTTTCATCGGTGTCGGCGAGCTGGAGCACGGCGGCGCCGGCGCCGTCGCCGAAGAGCACGCAAGTGGTGCGGTCGGTCCAGTCGAGGATGCGGGAAGCGGTTTCGGCGCCGATAACCAGCGCGCGCTTGCCCAGGCCGTTCTTGAGATAACTGTCCGCGGTGGCGATTGCGTAGAGGAAGCCCGAGCACACCGCCTGGAGATCGAAGGCCGCGCCGTGCCGCATCCCGAGCTTCTGCTGCACGACTGCGGCGGTGGCCGGGAAGGTCATATCGGGCGTGGTCGTTGCGACGATGATCAGGTCGATGTCGGCGATGGTCACTCCGGCTGCGGACATGGCCTGTCGCGCAGATTCAACCGCGAGGTCGGAGGTCAGTTCGCCGTCGGCGGCGATGTGGCGCTGGCGGATGCCGGTGCGCTGCACGATCCACTCGTCGGAGGTGTCGACGATCTTGCTCAGGTCGTCGTTGGTCATGATGCGCTGGGGCAGATAGCCGCCAACGCCCGTTATCAGTGAGCGCAGGGTCACGCGGGTTTGGCCTCGGGTTCGGCTTGGGCGGCTGCCGGAATAGCCTGTACGGCGAGCGCCGGGAAGCGCCGCATGCCCTCCCCGATCTTGTCGATGAGGCGGCTGCGGGCCATTTCGTAGGCGAGACCGAGCGCGCTCTTGAAGCCGATCTCGTCGGTGCCGCCATGGCTTTTGATGACGATGCCGTTCAATCCGAGGAAGACGCCCCCGTTGACCGTCCGCGGATCGAGCTTGCGCCGGATGGCGCCGAGCGCCTGCCCGGCAAGCACCGCGCCGATCCGCGACAGCAGGTTGGCTTTGAGCGCGCTGCGCAGGTAGGTGCCGACCTGGCGAGCGGTGCCCTCGGCGGTCTTGAGCGCGACGTTGCCGGTGAAACCCTCCGTCACCACAACGTCCACGGTTCCCTTGCCGATGTCGTCGCCCTCGACGAAGCCGTGGTAGGTGAAGCCGGCGCCGGAAGCGGCCGCGAGCATGCGCCCCGCGTCCTTGACCTGGTCGAGGCCCTTCACCTCCTCTACGCCGATGTTGAGCAGGCCGACCGTCGGGGAATCCTGGTCGAAGAGCGCGCGAGCGAGCGCTGAGCCGAGAATCGCGAAGTCGCACAGCTGCTTGCCGTCACCGCCGATCGTGGCGCCGACGTCGAGCACGATGATGTCTGTCCGAAGCGTCGGCCAGATTGCAGCAATGGCAGGCCTAGACACGCCGGCCATCGGCCGCAGGCAATAGGTCGCCATCGCCATCAACGCGCCGGTATTGCCGCCCGAGATCGCAACGTCAGCCTCGCCGTCCTTGACCGCCTGCAGGGCCGCCCACATCGAGGACGTGCCGCGTCCCTTGCGGAGCGCGTTGGACGGCTTGTCGTCCATCGCGATGACGTTTTCGGCGTGCCGGATGGAGGACACCGGCTTGAGGCCCGGAAACTCCTCGAGCAAAGGCTGCAGGACTTCGCTGCGGCCGTGAAAGAGGAACCTGGTGTTCTTGCGTTCGCGGAGAGCGAGAGAGGCGCCGTGGAAGACCACTCGCGGTCCCTTGTCACCGCCCATGGCGTCCACGGAAATCGTGATCGAATCGGCCATGTTCGCCCGTTGCCGCCCCACCTGGGGGGCCGTCTTCAGTCACCATACTCATTCGCCTTGGAGGCGCAACCCCGACGCCCGGGGCCGGTCAGCGCCCGCCCTGGTCCTTGTCGCGCAATGCCTTGAGGGCGGAAAACGGCGACTCCGGGGCAGCATCGCCGCCAAGCCCGAGTTCCTGAACCGACTCCCCCTCGCGCCGGGGATAGGGGTCGATCGCGAGCGCCAGCGATTCGATGATGAGATCGGAGAGGTCGGCTTCCGGACCCTCCAGGGGATCGGGAAGATCGTCGCCCTCGAGGTCGACGAACACCTCGGCGCCAGGCGTGGTGCGCGGGTTCTCAACGCCCGGCAGGAAGACGCGATCGATCTGCTCGTCAATGTCTTGATGGACGGGCTCGAGCGTCACGACTGAAGGCTGTTCGATCGTCGCCTGCAGCCGGCCCTGCACGCGAATGCCGCCGCGGTAGGGCGCGGCAACGAGCTCGACCTCGAGCCGCTCGATCGCGGTGATCTCGAGGAATGCCGCGAGCGCCTCGCGCTCCTCCTGGTCAGGTGCCAGCTTCAGCTCGCGGCCGGTCGCCGGAAGCTTGTCGATGCGGATGGTGGCATCGAGCAGCCGCGGGGTATCGGGATCGGACTTCATGCGGCGGCTTCCGTTTCCAGGGAGCCACTGACGATCCGGGTCGTCGGCACCCGCTCGAGTCGCTCCGACTCAGCGCTGAGGTAGAGGGCGAGCTCGCGCGCAGCCGGGCTTTCAGCGCCGCCGTAGACGTTCCGGACCAGAACCCCCGTCAAGGTGTCAGTGTCGCGCCCATCCAGCGCTTCGGCGACGTTCTGCAGCAGACCGTAGAACAGGGCGCCCATCTTCTGAATCTTCTTGGGCACCGCGAGATCCCCTGCCCCGAGCTCGCGAAGCGAACCGTCCATGTCCTTGAAGAATAGGTTGAACACCGATTGCGAGAAGGCCCGGGCCTGCGCGTCCTCGGTCCGCAGCCGCCGGAACAGCAGCGCCAGATGCAGCGAGATCATGTCGAAGCGGCCGGTCACCGTGTCCGGCACACCCCAGTCGGCATAGAACCTGGGC
>JAEZBF010000229.1 GCA_023427545.1 Pseudomonadota bacterium | reverse complement strand
GCGCGCTTGGCGAGCTCGGCCATGCGGCGTGAATAGAGGTTGACCAGCAAATCCATGCGCGCGCGGCTCGGGCCCGAAGCAGTCCCTCCTCAATACCAAGTCGCGAGTCCGGCGCAAGCCACCGGGCTGCATTGGTGATCGGAGATCGCTCCGGGGAGCTCAGGCCGGTGCTCAGCCCCGCCGCGCCGCGCCGATCGCCGCGACGTCGCTCTTGTTCATCGTCATCATCGCATCGAACGCCCGCTTGGCCTCGGCGCCGCCGGCCTCGAGCGCCTCGGTCAGGGTGCGCGGCGTGATCTGCCAGGAAACGCCCCACCTGTCCTTGCACCAGCCGCACGCGCTTTCCTGCCCGCCGTTGCCGACGATGGCGTTCCAGTAGCGGTCCGTCTCTTGCTGGTCATCGGTCGCGATCTGGAAGGAAAAGGCCTCGGGCTGCTTGAACGCCGGACCCCCGTTGAGGCCCATGCAGGGAATGCCGCAGACCGTGAACATGACGGTCAGCACGTCGCCTTCCTGTCCCGATGGATAATCTCCTGGAGCGCGGTGTACGGCATCGACGGAGCTGTCGGGAAACGTTGCGGCATAGAACCGGGCCGCCGCTTCCGCGTCCTTGTCGAACCACAGGCAGATCGTGTTCTTCGGGATCGGCATGGCGTCTTCTCCTCCTTCGCTAGGCTTCACGAACTTTAGACCATCGCTGCGCACCGCACAGTACTTCGCGCCCGCGCAGCTTGAGCAAGGCACGAGCGGCGTTGCTCGTTATGCGCAGGAGCCGGCTCAGCCCCAGATCGAGCTCAGCATCTTGATCGAGGTGGCAACGAGGAACACCGCGAAGGCGATCTTGAGCCCGCGCACCGGGAGCGCATGGGCGGCACGTGCGCCCCACGGCGCCATCAGCATCGAGGCAGGCAGGATCAGCGCCAGCCCGAGCAGGTTCACGTAGCCCAGCGAGAACGGCGGCAATCCTGCGCGTCCCCATCCGCCCACGATCATGCCCAGCGTGCCGGGAACGCCGATGAGGAAGCCGATCGCCGATGCCGTGCCGACGGCGCGGTGGATCGGGTATCCGGACAGCGTCATCGTCGGCACCGACAGCGTGCCGCCGCCGATCCCCATCAGCGCTGAAACGACGCCGATGGCGGCGGTGGTGATGTACTTCGCTATGCCCCTGGGCAGCCCCGAAAAGAGCTGCAGCTTGTCGGGCGAGAACGCCATCCAGCCCGCAACCAGCAGCGCGACGACGCCGAAGAACCCTGTCAGCGATTTGCCGGGGACGACGGCGGCAACTACCGTCCCCAGCAGGACGCCGGCGACGATGCCCGGCGCCCAGCTCCGGAATAGATCCCAGTCGGTCGCGCCGCGCTTGCTGTGCGCCCTCAGCGAAGACCACGACGTAAAGACGATGGTTGAGAGCGAGGTGCCGGTCGCAACCTGCATCCTGATGTTCTCGTCGACGCCGAGCGCCGTAAAGAGCAGGTAGAGGACGGGCACGATGACGATGCCGCCGCCCACCCCGAGCAGGCCTGCAATAAAACCGGCCACGACGCCCGTGACCAGCAGCGCGGCGGCATAGAGCGCAAGCTCGCTCCAACTCAGGTCCATGGTCTGCTCCGGGCGGCGGTGCTGAAGCGGGGCAGGTGGAACCCCGCCCGGCCACGCCCATTTCTTGGGCGAGGAGAGCAGCCATGTCATCAGCATTCGTGCGTGAAGGCGAGACGCCGCAGGTCTTTTCCTCGCGGGAAAGCGCCGAGAGCGCAGCCAAGCTCAACGCCAGCATGGACGGCGAGCGTTTCACCTACGAGGTGCGGGCCCGCAACCGCGGCGGCTACATGGTCGCCCGGCTCGACCGGGACGGCAACTTCGATTCCTGGGTGAGCGAGTAGCGCTCCCCGCAAGGCTCTAGGGTACCAGGCGGTATCCGCCCTCTTCGGTGACCAGTAGCCGCGCATTGCCCGGATCGCGCTCGATCTTCTGGCGCAGCCGGTAGATGTGCGTCTCGAGCGTGTGCGTGGTCACCCGGTTGTTGTAGCCCCAGACTTCCTTGAGCAGCACGTCCCGCGTGATCGTCTTCGGACCCTGGCGGTAGAGATACTTCAGGATCGAAGTCTCCTTGTCGGTGAGCCGCACCTTGGACCCGTCCGCCGATTCCAGCAGCTTGGCCGCCGGCTGGAAGCTGTACTGGCCGATCGTGAAGACCACGTCCTCGCTCTGGTCGTGCTGGCGGAGCGCCGCCCGGATACGCGCAAGGAGCACCGAGAACCGGAAGGGCTTGGTGATGTAGTCGTTGGCGCCGGACTCGAGGCCGAGGATCTGGTCGGCGTCGCTGTCGTGTCCCGTCAGCATGATGATCGGGCTCTTGAAGCCCTCCCGCCGCAGGATCTTGACGGCCTCGCGTCCATCCATGTCAGGCAGGCCGACGTCGAGGATCATCAGGTCGAAGTGGCCGTCGCTGACCTTGCTCAGCGCCTCGCCACCGGTTGCGGCCTCGCTGATGTCGAACTCGCGGTAATGGCTGAGCTGTTCGATAAGGGTGCGTCTGAGCTCCGCATCGTCGTCGACGATAAAGATCCGGCGCTTGTTCATGTGAGCCTGTTCCCACCTCTGGTGCCATGACCTGGGGCACGTCTGTCCCGGTCACGGCGCTGCGATGCAAGCAACGAAGCCGCCTGATGGAAAGTTGCAGAACCCCGGCATTGGCTCGCCACTACTGCTAACAACCCTGCCCCGGCTTTAATCCTTTCACCAGCGGGAATATGCGTCCGGGAGGCGGTCCTGGCGACCGGAACGGCTCAGGTGCGGCTGCCGAACAGAGCGCTGCCGACCCGTACATGCGTTGCACCCATGGCGATCGCCGTCTCGAAGTCGCCGCTCATCCCCATCGACAGCTTCTCGACCCCGGCCTCGCGCGCAAGGCTCGCCATCTGCGCGAAGTAGGGTCCCGGCGGCACCCCGTCGGGCGGGATTGCCATCAGGCCCACCACGTCGAGCCCGTGCTCGCCGCGGCAGCGCGAAACGAACGCGACCGCTTCAGAGGGCGCGATACCCGCCTTCTGCGGCTCCTCGCCGATGTTCACCTGTACGAAAACCGGCAGCCGCCGCCCTGCCCGATCCATCTCCGCCTTGAGTGCTGCCGCAAGCTTGTCGCGATCGACTGTCTCTATGACGTCGAACAAGGCCACCGCATCCCGCGCCTTGTTCGTCTGGAGCGGCCCGATGAGATGCAGAACGACGTCCGGAAACT
>JAEZBF010000144.1 GCA_023427545.1 Pseudomonadota bacterium | reverse complement strand
CTGTAAGCCCTTATCACCCTGCGACAAGTAATTTCGCGCCGCCGAAAGGGCATTCCTTACACGCTCCGGCGAGGTGCCGCCGATGGCGGATTTGCTGGCGAGCGTGCTCTTCAAGTCGAGCGCCTGGAAGACGTCCTCGCTTATTTCCGACGCGACTCCGCGCATCTCGTCGAGCGGGAGATCGGCGAGTTCCTTGCCGCGTTCGATCCCGATAAGGACGAGCTTCCCCACAGCATCGTGAGCGGTTCGGAACGGCATCCCCTTCTTCACGAGATAATCGGCGAGCTCCGTGGCGTTGAGGTACCCGGTCGTCGCGGCTGCGCGAGCTCGTTCTTCGTCCACGATCGCGTTCTCGACGACAATGGCGGCCGCGCGGAGCGATATCTTTACCGTGTCGACGCAGTCGAAAACCGCCTCCTTGTCCTCCTGCATGTCTTTGTTGTAGGCGAGCGGCAGCCCCTTCATCGTGGCGAGCAGCCCGGCGTGGTGCCCGAACACGCGGCCCGCCTTTCCGCGGAGCAACTCCAGAGCGTCCGGATTCTTCTTCTGCGGCATCAGGCTGGAGCCGCTGGAGACGGAATCGCTTAGCTTGATGAAGCCGAACTCCGTCGAGCAGTAAAGGATCATGTCCTCCGCGAGGCGCGAAAGGTGCACCATAAGCATCGAACCCGCCCCGGCGAACTCGATCGCGAAAGCGCGGTCGGACACCGCGTCGAGACTGTTCGCGCTGACGGCGGAGAAACCAAGTTCCTTGGCGACCGCTTCCCGGTCGATGGGGAATCCGGTGCCGGCCAGAGCTCCGGAACCGAGCGGCATGATGTTCGTTCGGCGGTGCACGTCGGCGAGGCGGTCGCGGTCGCGCCGCAGCATCTCGAAATACGCCAGGCACCAATGTGCGAACAGAACGGGCTGTGCCCGCTGCAGGTGCGTGTAGCCCGGTATGACGGCGTCGCGGAATCCTTCGGCGATATCGAGGATGGCGGCCTGCAGATCGCGGACCAGGCGATCGATCTCTTCGATCTCGCCGCGCAGCCAAAGGCGGAAAGCGGTGGCGACCTGGTCGTTGCGGCTCCGTCCGGTGTGCAGCTTGCGGCCCGCATCGCCGATCGCCTCGACGAGCCGGGCTTCGATGAACGAATGCACGTCCTCCGCATGGACGGAGAAGAAATTCCCGTCGATGGCGGAATCGGCGAGAAGCTGGGCGAGCCCGCCCTCGATCGCATCCGCCTCTTCATCGTTGAGCAGCCCCGCACGGCGAAGCCCGCGAGCGTGCGCGATGCTGCATCGCACATCCGCCGCGAACAGGCGTCGATCGAACGGGAACGAATCGTTGAATTCGGCGAATGTCTCGTGCGGTTTCTCGGTGAAACGGCCGCCCCAGAGGTTTGCTGACTTTTCGGACATTTGTAAGGGGGTGCGTGCGGCGGACGAGGTCAACCGAACAGCTTCACCCCGAAAAGTTCGAGAAGCTGTCCGGCGAGCATCACCAACACGGCGATTGTAATCATCGCGAATGTGCCCCACCCAAGCAAGTTGTAAACGGGCGTGTTGCGCAATGTGCCGACGAGCTTTTCGTTGTTTATAAGAATGAGGATGAAGACAAGGATGAACGGCAGGAGCACGCCGTTGAGCACCTGTATGGCGACGAGCAAGGGGAAGAGGGGAATTCCGGGGATGAGTGCGACCCCCGCCCCGAAGACTATGAAAGCGGTGAACAGCGTGAAGAAAGTGCGGCCGCGGCGGAAGTCGAGGTTGACGCCCTTCGGGATCCCGAACGCCTCGCTGATGGCGTAGCTGGTTGCAAGCGGCAGCACGCCGCCCGCGAGCAGCGATGCGCCCAATAGACCCACCGCGAAAAGCAGTGCGGCGGATTCGCCCGCGACCGGTTCGAGTGCCTTGGCCGCGTCCGCGGCGCTTTCCACCTCGCCGCCGCCGCCCGCGACGTAGAGGGTCGCCGCGGTCGCGACGATCATCGAGATGGACATCAGGTTCGAGAACACGGAACCCGCGTAGGCGTCGAGCCGTTCGTCGCCGTAGTGCTTTCGGGCGGCCCCGCGTTCCACCGTGGAACTTTGCTGGAATACCTGAATGTAGGGCGTGATGGTCGTCCCCAGCACGCCGACGAGCAGGAAGATGTATTCGGATTCGAATCTGATCGTGGGGACGAACGCCCCTTTCGCCACCGATCCCCAATCGGGCCCGCCGAGGACCGCGGCGATCGGGTAGGCGAAGAACACGAGCGTCATCAACAGGAAGATCTTCTCCACCCGCGCGTATGAGCTGAATATGACCAGGTACCACAAAACGACCGCCGCGATCGGGACGGAGATGTAGCGGCTGACGCCGAACAGTTCCGAGGCGGCCCCGATGCCGACGAACTCGCTGACGGTGACGCCGCCGTTCGCGATCACGATGACCCCGATCGCGAACATCGTCCACCCGATCCCGAACCGCTCGCGGATCAGATCGAGGAGGCCGCGGCCGGTCGCCGCGCCGAGGCGCGTACACATCTCCTGCACGACCGCGAACGACAGCGTCAGGATGACCATCACCCAGATCAGGTCGTAGCCGAACTTGGCCCCGGCGGAGCTGTAGGTAGCGATGCCGCCCGCATCGTTCCCCGCGGAGGTCGCGATAAGGCCGGGGCCCAGTATCAGCAGATATTTCCATGGCCCCACGGGGGGCAGGCGAAGCCCGCGAAGGTAGATGCTGCGGCCTCGGATCCGCAGCCGAAGGCCGGTCGGCACGGTCTTCGGAGCGTCCACCATGCCGACGCGCTCGATCTCTTCGATCGGCTCGAGCCCTTCCATGGCTTCCTTCTTGATCATGAGAACACTCTGATGCCGCGGAGGTCGCTGCTCGCCGGAAGCAGCAGCGAGATCGCGGACGAGATCGTCATCGCCCCCAGCAATTCCCCTTTCTCGCCGATCACGGGCATCGCCTCGAGCTGCCCGGCGACGATGCGGCGTGCCGCCCGCCTCGCAGGTTCGAACGGGGACAGCGTGGCGACATACGGATCCATCTCGTCCGCGCCCTTCGCGTCGCGGTCGGCGGCGAGAATTTCCCGCAGCGGCATCGCCCCGCAGAGAGATCCTTCGGGCTCGTCGCTCACGAGGAACACGAGGGAGACGAAATCGTAGCGGGAGATCTGCTCGTGCACCCGATCGCGAGCTTCCCCCGCGGTGAGGCCGACGGGCACGGTAACAAGGTCGTTCGTCATCACGCCGCCTACGGAATCAGCGGGGTAGCGGAGAAGTTCGATGATCTTGTCGCGGCGGTCCTCGGGCAGCCTCGTTAAGAACTTGCGCATCGTGTCGAGGTGCAGCCTGCCGATCAGGTCGGCGGCGAGGTCGGGCGACATCCGCTTGAGCAGTCCCGTTGCTTCGTCTTCCGCCAATTCTTCTATCACCTGCAGCTGGCGGTCGAGCGGCATGAGCTGCAGCACGTCGGCCGCCTTGTCGTCCGGCAGAAGGTTGAGCAGTTCCGCCGCGTGCAGGTAAGGCACGTAGTCGGCAAGCCGGGCTATCTCTCCGGCGGGAAGACGGTTGATGCGGAGCCGATACCCGGCGCCGCTCTCCACGGCCGAAGGGTCGCCGCGAAGGAACTCGACGTACTTCCAATCGAACAGCGATTCCTTCGACACGCGGCCGAACCTTCCGCGTGTCACCCGGCGGATCATCGCGGCGACCCCCGCGTCCACACCGACCAGGCGGAGCGAACCGTCCTCTTCGTGCAGGCGCAGATCGCAGACGCGCGTCGTGCGGCGCCCGAGAAGGTCAAGGACCAACGCGTCGAGTATGTCGCGCCCGAGCAGCACGTCGCTCGCATCGTCGTGTTCGTCGGCCGTGGCGAGATCGTCGACGGTGATCGTTCCCTTGTGCCAATCGGCCTCGACGCTCTTCCATTCCTTCTGGCGCAGCTTGCCGTCGCGATGGAAAAGCACGTGCGTGACCGGCGGGTAATCGTCACCGAGCAGGGCGATGCAGAGGTCGGCTACGCGTGCACGGTGACCGGAGCGGTCCGCGACCTCGTACCGCATGAGCTGCGTGAGCATCACCATATTGCCAATATAGGGGGATAGCTGTAACTTTTAATTTACCGCACAAACGGCTGAAAGTGAACGGTTTTTCGCCGCGATCAAAATGGATAAAAAGATAAATAAAATAGTTCTGGCTTACTCGGGCGGGCTCGACACGTCCGCGATGCTGCTGTGGCTGAAGGAAACCTACGGGTGCGAAGTGGTCTGTTACACGGCAGACGTGGGGCAGGGCGAAGAGCTCACCGGGCTGGACGAGAAGGCGAAAGCGACGGGGGCGTCAAAGCTCTACGTTGAGGATCTTCGCGAGGAGTTCGTCAAGGACTTCGTCTGGACGGCGGTGAAGGCGAATGCGCTTTACGAGGGTGTTTACCTGCTCGGCACCTCGCTCGCCCGGCCGGTCATCGCGAAACGGCAGATCGAGATCGCGCAGAAGGAAGGCGCCGACGCGGTGGCCCACGGCGCGACGGGCAAGGGCAACGACCAGGTGCGCTTCGAGCTGACGTACTACGCGCTGCAGCCCGACATAAAGGTCGTCGCCCCGTGGCGGTCGTGGGAGTTCAAGGGCCGTGCGGACCTCATCGCGTACTGTGCGAAGCACAACATCCCCGTCACGGCGTCCGCGGAAAAGCCTTATTCGACCGATCGCAACCTGATGCACATCTCGTACGAGGGCGGCATTCTGGAAGACCCGTGGAACGCGCCGCCGGAAGACATTTTTATCCTCACCAGATCGCCGGAGGCGGCCGCCGAGAAACCGCAGGAGATCACCATCACGTTCGAGAAGGGCGAGCCCGTCGCGATCGACGGCGAAAGGTACGGCCCGGTCGATATGCTCTCGAAGCTGAACTTCCTCGGCGGCGAGCACGGCATCGGGCGCGTGGACCTCGTCGAGAACCGCTTCGTC
>JAEZBF010000139.1 GCA_023427545.1 Pseudomonadota bacterium | reverse complement strand
CGGCACGGGCGGGCTCGAGGACCGCATGCCGGTGCTCTGGACGAAGGGGGTCATGACCGGGCGGCTGACGATGAACGAGTTCGTCGCGGTCACCTCCACCAACAACGCCAAGATCCTCAACTGTTATCCGCAGAAGGGCGCGATCATGGACGGCGCGGATGCCGATCTCGTGGTCTGGGACCCCAGGCGCAAGAAGACGATCTCGGCGGCCAAGCAGCAGTCGATCATCGACTACAACGTCTTCGAGGGCATCGAGGTGACCGGCCTGCCGCGCTTCGTGCTCAGCCGCGGCAAGGTCGTGGTCGAGGAGGACACGATGAAGAACGAGCCGGGCTACGGCCAGTTCGTCCCCCGCGCTCCGAAGATGGCGGTGAACCGCGCCCTCTCGCGCTGGAAGGAGATCACCGCCCCGCGCAAGGTGGAACGCGAGGGCATCCCGGCGACTGGGGTGTGAGATGGGCACCGCCCGTCTCCCGGGCAATCAAAAGTTGCGCACTCGCCTCGAAAGGCGGGCGGGAGGGCTGGCAGAACGCCGTGGAATTGCGGAGAAAGCGTTGAGCATTCGCACCGAAGTCGAAGTTTAGATGGCTGCAGTCGTTTCCGCCAAAGGCCTGGGGCTGACGTTTCAGACCAATGACGGTCCGGTGCAGGCACTGACCGGGGTCGACCTCGACATCTCAAAGGGTGAGTTCGTTTCGTTCATCGGGCCGTCGGGCTGCGGCAAGACGACCTTCCTGCGCGTGATCGCCGACCTCGAAACGCCGACCGCGGGCGAGATCAGCGTTAACGGCATGAGCCCGGCCGAGGCGCGGCTGAAGCGCTCGTACGGCTACGTGTTCCAGGCGCCCGCGCTCTATCCTTGGCGGACAATCGAAAAGAACGTCGCGCTGCCGCTCGAGATCATGGGCTTTTCCGAGGCCGACAAGCGCGAGCGGATCAGGCGGACGCTCGAGCTGGTCAATCTCGCGGGCTTCGAGAAGCGCTTCCCCTGGCAGCTCTCGGGCGGCATGCAGCAGCGCGCCTCTATTGCCCGAGCGCTCGCTTTCGACGCCGACCTGCTGCTGATGGACGAGCCGTTCGGCGCGCTCGACGAGATCGTCCGCGATCACCTCAATTCCGAGCTGCTCAAGCTCTGGGCGGCGACGGAAAAGACCATTGCCTTCGTCACCCACTCGATTCCCGAGGCGGTCTATCTCTCGACCAAGATCGTGGTGATGAGCCCCCGCCCGGGCCGCGTCACCGATGTGATCGAGAGCCCGCTGCCGCGCGAGCGCCCGCTCGAGATCCGCGAGACACCCGAGTTCCTCGCCATTGCGCATCGGGTGCGCGAGGGCCTGCGCGCCGGACACTCCTACGAGGTCTAGCATGGCGGGGATCAGGACCGGCAACACCGTCCCCATCCTCGTCGTTCTCGGCGCGATCCTGCTATTCTGGTACGCCATGTCGGTGTGGATGAATGCGCCGTGGCAGCAGACGCTGAACGAGCGCGCCGGGCTGACCAATGTGCCCCTGACCGAGTTTGCGCAGCAGACCTGGGCGCAGGACAAGCCGGTGTTGCCGGCGCCGCACCAGGTTCTGGGCGAGATGTGGAAAACCACCGCGGCGCTCGAGGTGACCTCGAAGCGCTCGCTCGCCTACCACGCCTGGATCACACTCTCGGCGACGCTGCTCGGCTTCGTGCTCGGTACCGGCCTGGGCATCCTGCTGGCGGTCGTGATCGTCCACAACGATGCGTCGGAACGCTCGCTGATGCCGTGGATCATTGCCAGCCAGACGGTGCCCATCCTTGCCATCGCGCCGATGGTGGTGGTCGGGCTGAACGCGGTGGGGGTGACAGGCCTGATCCCCAAGGCGCTGATCTCGATGTACCTCAGCTTCTTCCCGGTCGTGGTCGGGATGGTGAAGGGCCTGCGCTCGCCCGAGGCGATCCAGCTCGATCTGATGCGGACCTACAGCGCGAGCCCGGCCCAGGTGTTCTGGAAGCTGCGCTGGCCCGCGGCCATTCCGCTGCTCTTTGCGTCGATGAAGGTCGGCATCGCGATCTCGCTGATCGGGGCAGTGGTCGCCGAGCTCAGCAACAATGCCGGCGGCGGCCTAGGCGTGCGGCTGCTGACCGGCTCATACAACGGCCAGACCATCCAGATCTGGGCGGCGCTGTTCATCGCCGCGGCACTGGCGGCGGTGCTGGTGATCGCAGTCGGCGCGGCCGAGCGGGTGGTCAACCGGGCGATGGGGGTGCGCGCGTGAGCGGGCTGCAGCGCGGGCTGGCGCTGGTCGGCGGCGGCCTTGCGGCGCTGGCGCTGGTGCTTGCACTCGTCGGCGGGGGTGCGCCCGCGCTGATGTTGGCGTTTCTGGTGCTCGGGACCCTGAGCCTCGTGCGCTTCGTGCGGCCGCTGCCGTTCTGGTTGGACGGCGCTCCCGCCGTCCTGGGTGGCGCGGCGCTGATCCTGACGCTTCCCGAGTACGAGACCGAGCCGGTGTGGTTCTGGCTTGCGCTTGTTGCAGCCTGGGCGTTCGCCTGGCTCTTCGTCGAGCAGCTCTCGAGCGCGATCCGCCGGCGGGAGCTCTCCGGGCGCGCGCTCGGGTTGCTGATCCCGCTGGTTTTCGGTTTGGCACTGCTCGTGATCTGGGAGGCGATCACGCGCGGCGCCAACGTGCCGCAGGTGCTGCTGCCCGCACCCAGCCAGATCGCATCGCGGATAGGGGCCTCGGCGGCAACGCTCTGGGCCGATTTCCAGCAGACCTTCAAGGGCATGATGGCCGGCTATGCGCTCGGCTGCGGCTCGGGGTTCCTCGTTGCGATCCTCGTCGATCGCTCGCCTTTCCTCAAGCGCGGCCTGCTGCCGATCGGCAACTTCGTTTCGGCGCTGCCGATCATCGGCATCGCGCCGATCCTCGTGATGTGGTTCGGCTTCGACTGGCAGAGCAAGGCGGCGGTGGTCGTCTGCATGACCTTCTTCCCCATGCTGGTGAACACCGTCGCGGGGCTGAATGTCTCCTCGAGCATCGAGCGCGACCTGATGCGGACCTATGCCGCCGGGTACTGGCAGACGCTGCTCAAGCTCCGGCTGCCGGCAGCCGCGCCATTCATATTCAACGCCCTCAAGATCAACTCGACTCTGGCCTTGATCGGCGCAATCGTAGCGGAATTCTTCGGGACTCCGATCGTGGGAATGGGGTTCCGGATATCGACCGAGGTCGGGAAACTGAACATCGACCTGGTCTGGGCAGAAATCGCGGTAGCGGCCGTGGTGGGCTCTGCCTTTTACGGGGTGATCGCCCTCATCGAGCGGGCGGTGACCTTCTGGCATCCGTCCGTGCGAAGCGGTCGGGCATAGTTAACAGGGAAGGACGTGCAATGAAGAAACTGATGATCGCGATGCTCGCGGGCGCCCTGGCGCTCGGCGCATCGGGAGCTGCCCAGGCGCAGGACAAGATCCGGCTGCAGCTCAAGTGGGTGCCGCAGGCCCAGTTCGCCGGCTACTATGTCGCCGCGGCCAAGGGCTACTACAAGGACGAGAACCTCGACGTGGAAATCCTGCCCGGCGGCCCCAATGTGGCGCCCGAGCAGGTCATCGCCGGCGGCGGGGCCGACGTGATCGTCGACTGGATGGGTGGTGCGCTTGCCGCCCGCGAGAAGGGCGTGCCGCTGGTCAACATCGCGCAGCCGTTCAAAAAGTCTGGCCTGATGATGATCTGCCCCAAGGAGACCGGCATCACCTCCGAAGCCGATTTCAAGGGCAAGACGCTGGGCGTCTGGTTCTTCGGCAACGAGTATCCGTTCTTTGCCTGGATGAACAAGCTCGGCCTGAAGACCGGCGAGGGCGGCGACGTCAAGGTGCTCCAGCAGTCCTTCGACGTGCAGCCGATGATCCAGAAGCAGGCTGACTGCATCTCGGTCATGACTTACAACGAATACGGCCAGGCGCTCGATGCCGGCTATACGCCCGACAAGCTGACCATCTTCAACTACACCGAGATGGGCAATGACCTGCTCGAGGACGGCCTCTACGTCAACGAGAACGACCTCAAGGACCCGGCCAAGGTCGATGCCTATACCCGCTTCGTCCGCGCCTCGATGAAGGGCTGGCAGTACGCCGTCGACAATCCCGATGAGGCGGCGCAGATCGTGGTCGACAGCGACGAGACCGGCGGCGCCGAGCTCAAGCACCAGCAGTACATGGCCCGCGAGGTCGCCAAGCTGGTCGATCCCAAGGACCCGGCGCTCGACATGGCTACCTACGAGCGCACCGCCAAGGCGCTGCTCGACCAGAAGATCATCGCGAAGGAGCCCTCGGGCGCCTACTCCACAGTGGTTACCGATGCTCTGAAGTAAGTCGTTCTCACATCGACGGTTTCGAGGGGCGGGAGCGATCCCGCCCCTCTGCTTTTGCAGGTGACGCTGCGGTCAGCGGTTCGTCAGGTTGGACATTTTTTGGGCGGTGCACGCAACCATTCGGAGGTAAGTACCCTTTTTGTTGCCGTAACAGCGTCACCTGAGGGCCCTCAAAATGAACGGCATCATCTATCTCGTCGGACTCGTCGTGGTCGTCATCGCCATTCTCACCTTCTTCGGCCTGCGCTGAGCGCCCATCAAAGAGGAGAGCGTCATGTCCACTCCTGTCACAACGGGCGTCGCAGTCGTCGGCACATCGGCAGATGCCGAGATCAAGCACTACGTCGATTGGCCGGCGATCATCGCCGGCATCGTGCTTGCGTCCGCCATCTCCATCGTCCTGCTGACGTTTGGGTCGGCGATTGGATTAAGTTTCACGAATTTCCGAAGCGGTGAAGGCGTCTCGCCCATCTGGGTCGGCGTGGCCGCCGCTAGCTGGCTCTTGTGGGTCGAAATCTCGAGCTTCATGGCCGGCGGCTACATCACCGGCCGGATGCGCCGGCGGATCGGCGATGCGACCGAGCACGAGGTGCATGTCCGCGACGGCGCGCACGGCCTGCTCGTCTGGGCCGGTGCTATGGTCGTCGGCGCGCTGCTGGCGACGAGCGGCATCGGCGCGGTAGCCAACGCGGTCGGCTCGACGGCTGCGACCGTCACGC
>JAEZBF010000138.1 GCA_023427545.1 Pseudomonadota bacterium | reverse complement strand
CCGGCGACGGTATCGAGGGCCGGGGACGTGGCGGGCCGGACAGCGCCCCGCTCCCCAGGGGCGGGGGTCGGCGGCATACGGGGACGGCGGATGAGCCGATTTTGTGGCAGTAGCCATCGGCCAGCCTGGAAGGATGTGAGCGTGACAGGTGCGAGTACTGCGGTAGACAGGCTGGCGGCGTTGGTTGGCTGGAGTGGCAGGTCTCCGTACGACCCGGACTGGTCGTCGTTGCAGGCTGCCTTCGGTCACCAGTTCCCCACGGACTTTCGGCAGTACGTGGAGCGGTTCCCTCCGGGCGCTTTCGACTTCGTGCAGGTGTTCCACCCATGCGAGAGGGAATACCGCGAGGACGCGGCTTACTACGTCGACGTACTTCTATGGCGGACCGATCCGGCCAACGGTATCGAGGATTACTACAGGTTCGGCAACAAGCCGGGCGAACTGTTTGCTTGGGGGACGGTAAACGGCGAGCTGGAGCTTTGCTGGGAATTGTCCAGTAAGCCCGCCGACATGTGGACGTGCGTGGTGGCAGACATTCGCGGCCGGACCGGAGAAAGCTATCCAGGCGGCATGTTGGACCTACTGCTGGATGCTCTGGGCGGCACCGGAAGGGTCAGCTTACTGGACTATCTCCGTGAGGTTCTGCCAACTACCTTCGAGCCGTACTCCTGAGATGGGACGCGGGTCGGAGGAGGAATCAGCGGTGAGTGAGCACAGCGTGGCCGTGGTCCGGCTGGCTAGCGCCTCGTCGGCGGAGCGCGAGGAGATCCTCGTCGGCGTGCAGGACCTCCGCTTGCCCGCGGAGTGATTGTCCGCAACGACCCGAACGTCGTCCTGAATGTGACCACTGGTTAAGAAGGCTTAAATGACACCCGCACACCAAGCTGTAGAAGACGAAGACCTGCCTCGCCTTCGAGAATACCTCGATGGGGGCGTCGACGTTGAGGAGGTTGATGGTGGCTTGACGCTGCTACAGCACGCGATCGACCTCGAGATAGACGGACACGTGCAGACCGGCGGACCGCTGCACGTTGACGTAACGGCCTACCTATTGGCGCGCGGTGCCGATCCGTATACATCCCCGGTTGGTGGCAGTGGAGCCTCAGCCCTGCACATGGCGCAGCTTGGCGGGCATTGGCTCGCTGTCTCGCTGATCGAGGCATTTGCGCAGCGGCGTCAGTAGAATGGCAGACTGCCCGTCGAGGGTTCGGGAATATCGAGCCCCTTCGGGCGTACCTTGTTAGCAGGGAGGTAGGTTGTCGGCTATCCCCCTGAGCCTGTGTAAGTCACATGCAAGTCACATTGTGCCGCACGTCCAAGGCTCCGCCGCATGCAACGCCGAGCTGTTGCCCCGAGTCTGGTGGAGCCCCTCATTATCGAGGGTATGCGTAGGGCTTACCCAGACTCAGGTGAGCGGTCCGCATCTGGTCCGCAAGAGGTCGACGGACGACGGGGGAGCGGTGTCAGATGCCGAGAGGTGTTTCCGCTGCTAGAAGCGCATCCGCGCTGCTCGGCGAGGCGCCCGTCTTGATCTCGTAATGCACATGTCGTCGGGACGGGTCAGGCGGTAGCTTGCCCCCATGCGTGCGGAAGTGCGGCAGGTCCGGTTCCCGGACCTCGAAACTGGCCAGCCCTTCGATCGCGTCAACACCGTGCAGCTCGCCGAGGTGTATGTCGGTGTCGTCGGCGAGCCAGGCGAGGAGCATTACCAGGTCACTGCGTGCACGCCTGCCGCCCTGGTCGACCTGTTGACCAAGCAATCCTTCCTGCTGGGGCGGCACTGGCTGTTCGTGGCAGAGTTCTCGCCGGCGACGGTCGAGGCAGCCTTGCGCAAGCTGATCGGGAACATCGAGGCGTCCAGCCGCGTCGAGCTCGCTCAGAAGGTCGGTCGGATTGGCCTGTGGGAGTTCGAGGACTACCGCGGCTGATGGCCTGCCGCGGGTCATGGGGGAGGCTCCGCATCCCGTGTCCGGCGCCCACTCAGGCGCGGGTCCTGCGCGACGAATGACCGTGCCAGCCGATCAGGTGTCGCCGGTCCCGGGCCCGAGATTGGGGAGCAAGGTTGGGAGCAACCCGATGCACTGAACGGCGCTGAACGGCACCGAAGGGGCGCGGAATAGCTTTCATCTGCACACACCACCACCTGCGGATTCTCGTCTACGCAGGTCAGAGTGGGTGCGGCGTCCTGCTTCACACAACTGCACTCAACGGCAGTGAACAGCAGTCAACGGCACTCTATGTCGCCTGGTAGGGGAGTATTCGCAACTCAAGGCGGTAAGGACCTTGTGAGTGTTCATGCCTTGCAGGTGGGTGCAGATTGGGTGCAGCGTGGCGAAGTGGTCATCGTGTCCGAAGTGCTCACTGGCTTTGGGCGGAGAGGGGGCCGTGACCTGCGACGATGCTGGGGAGCGAGTGGCAGTGAACTCCCAGAGAACACCGAAGTGGTCAGAGCGCGCTGCTCCCAGTCCTGCTGGTGCCGGCTGCCGCCGGGGATCCGTGACGCCGGTCGAGAGGGCCCTGCCGTATCGACGCATGGCTCTGGCTCGTGCCGTGCTCGCGTCGAGTTGATTCCGAGGGTTGAGACTCGAATCCCACCAGCAACGCGCTGGCCAGCGCTTCCTTGGCGATGACCTCTTCGGCGTGCCCGAAACCGTCAGCGCCGAAGACTCCGCCTCATGGGTCGGCGACATCCGCTCATGCCGATGAGCGTGCATGTGATGATGGCCTGGTCTGCACTCCGGCTCGCAGACGCGATCATGAATGTGTTGCGCCAGAAGCGTGCGCCGTTTGCTTGGCGCGGATGGTGTAGTGGTTGAGCTGGTTACCTTGGCCGTGTGCGGACATCGACGTCGTATACTCACTTTCCCCGAGCGGAGGTAGTGATGACCGGTCTGGAACTGGTGGTGGGCTATCTTGCGGCCTGGGCATGGCATAAGGCACGACGAGTCAAAGACCATGCCGATGCGGCCGTGGATGAGGCGCTCGATGCTGGTATCGAGCGCCTGCGTCATGTCGTGCTGAGCAAACTCAAGGATGATCCTGCATTGGTGCAGCTCGAAAGAGAAGCGGGTGACAGCGCCGAGGGATCGAGCGTGGTTGTGAGTGATCGTACTCGGAAGCGGGTCGTCCTGGCGATTGAGGAGGGAGTGGAGACGGATCATGAGTTCGGTACGCGTGTGTGGCGGGCCTTGGCGGAAGTGGAGTCCGTCGACCGTCAGCGGGGCGTTGTTAGTGTCACGGCCGGCGGTGATCATTCCATCGCGACTGCCGGCGATATGAGTGGAATCGCGTCCACCGGCGCAGGCGCGATCAACATTCAGACCCGGTGACGCAACCATCGCTCGACGGTGGTGAAAGGCTTGTCCCGGCGGCGGGGCGATCGTCGATCGCCGTCGGCGGCGATGCTGCGGGCGGCATCCTGTCCACCGGCGACTACGCCATCAACGTTCAAGCCGGGCATATCAATGTCACCGCAGGTGTCGTTCCTGCCCGATCCAGCTACCGCGACTATGTGAAGGGCATCGCGCCTTCGTCGCTGGAGGGCCGGGACGTCGAGCTGGCCATGCTCGAGGACTTCTGTACCGCGGCCGAGGCCAACACCGGCTTCTTGTGGCTACAGGCCGGAGCGTGGGCTGGGAAGACCGCGCTGCTGTCGTGGTTCGTCACGCATCCGCCGCAGGGCGTGCGGATAATTTCGTTCTTCGTCACAGGCCGGTTCGCACGGCACAACGATCGGCATGCGTTCCTCGCGGTCGTGCTCGAGCAGCTGGCAGAGCTGCTCGGCGAACCGTCGCCGGCGTACCTGCCGGAGCCGACCCGCGATGCTCATTTCCTGGGCCTACTCGGCCGCGCGGCCGAGTGTTGCCGTGCTCGGGGCGAGCGCCTGACACTGGTCATCGACGGTCTGGACGAGGACATCGGAGCCGGTTCCCAGAGCATCGCCGGGCTTCTTCCGGGCCATCTGCCTCCGGGCACCCGGGTGGTGCTCGCGGGACGGAAGAACCCCCCGCTGTCGTCCGACGTCGCCGAGGATCATCCGCTGCGCGACCGGGCGGTCACGCGTCCCCTGGAGCGGTCGCCCGATGCCGCCGTTATTGGTGTGGAGGCGAAACGCGAACTGCAGCAGCTGCTAGACGGCAGCCCGGAAGAACAGGCGCTCCTCGGCATGCTGGTCGCGTCGGGTGGCGGCCTATCCGCACACGACCTCAGCGTGCTGCTGCAGCAGCCGGAATGGCGGGTCGAGGACCTGCTGTCCACCTATGCCAGCCGCATGTTCGACCGTCGCCCCTCGCAGTGGCGGACCGGCACCGACCTGTTCATCCTCGGTCACGACGAGCTTCAGCGGCAGGCGGTCGAGAAGATCGGCGCCCAGCGACTCCGCCAGTATCGCGGCCGGATCGACGGATGGGCGGAGCTATAC
>JAEZBF010000101.1 GCA_023427545.1 Pseudomonadota bacterium | reverse complement strand
GGATAGCACCGCTGCAAAGAGCTGTTCCCAGCCCATTGGTAGCGGCGCGTTCTGGCGCGACCGGAACGAGGTTGCTGCTGTCATCTGCGAATGTCCCCCTGCGCGCCGGCGCCAACCCACCGGCGCTTAAGTCGTAGCATCAGCCGACCGTATAGGCGCCGCCCTTGCTGACCGATATCCCCAACTGCCCCAGCCAGCCTGGATTGAGCCCCAGCACGTACTTGCTTTTAAGCCCCCCGATGAAGAGTTTGAGGTCGTGCACGTTCTCGAGCGCGTGGCACCAGGGATCGCCGGGCACGAAGGCGATGCAGGGGAAGTCGATGTCCTTGACCATCGGCCGGCCTGCCTCGTCGCTGTGGTGGACGACGTCACCGCCGGTGTAGCCGGCCTGGCGGACGCCGTCGTTGAGCTGCTCGGCGAGTCGCCGGATGCGGGGGGTGAGGTTTCCCTTGTGCTGATCCTCGTGCGCGATGAAGTCCTTAATGGGCTGCCTGAACCGGTCGCTGCCCGGCACCGCGCGCTTGTCGGCTCCCTTGCGGGAATAGTTCTCGCGCTTTGGGAACACCGCCCAGAGATCGTAGTCGCCCGTTGTCGCCGCGCGGTAGGTGCGCTTGACGGCGGGCGGGCAGTCGGCGTCGACCATCGCCATGACCGGCATGAGCTCGCCGCTATTCTCCTTTAGCGTGTTCGGGCGCTGCAGGCTGTTGGAGAGGCGCACCTCGCTGGGTCCGTAGAGCACGGCCCACAGGATTTTTCCGTTGGCCCCGGGCCCGTTCATCACCCGGCGGAGCACGAAATTCATGTCCTTGCCGTTGGCCTTGTAGAGCTTTTCGTTGATGTTGCCACCGATGTAGGTGATCTGCCCCAGCGGCCCTTCGAGTGCGGTGCGGCGCTCGTCGGTGATGTAGAGAGGCGTCTCGCTTGCACCTGACTGGATTGCCTTGCGCAGGTCGCGGCGCTGGCCCTCGATCTCCGGGTTCTTGGTGAAGCGCGGGTCGGCCATCACGAACCCGGCCATGGGGCCGAAGGGACAGCTCTTGGCCTTGTTGTGGAAGCCCTTGGTCGCGTAGCCCTCGAGCAGCAGCCCGGTCGCCATCTTGCCCACGGCCCGGGAGGCGATGACGCACTCCGTTTCGTTGGCGACCCGCTGAAACACCCGCCCGTGACTGACCGGCATGCCAACAAGATCGAGTGCAACATCCCCCAGCTGCATCGTCGAAACTCCCCCCAGTATCGGTTGCCGCCTGCAAGTAGTCGCATGGTGCGACACCCGGGGCAATCGAAGTACCCGGAATATGGGAGCCAGCGGTAAGCCTAGAAGTGGTAGCGGACACCTCCGACCAGGGCATTGGCGCCGTCGTACATGTTGCCCAGGGTGGTGTTGCCGCCCGAGCGGTGCTGCAGACGAACGAAGGCTTCGTAGTCGGGCGCATCGACCAGCGAAAGGTTGAGCTCGGGCCCGAGGTAGAACAGCAGGTGCGCATCGCCGCCACCCACCGCATCGCGCTCGCGCTGGGCTTCGACACCCATCGTCCCGGTCACGGCGCTGAACCCCGCCGTCATGCTGGGGCTGACGCGGACGGGACCCAGCACGATGCCGTCATAACGGAGGTTCACCCCCAGCCAGCCTTCCAGCGAGGGCACGGCATTGAGGCCGCCGCGGATGGCCACACCCGCTTCAAGACCGGCGCGCAGGCCGCCCAGGATGGGCTGGAACGGGTGGTACGAGACACCGGCGCCGCCGATGAAGTTGTCCTCGAACTCGGTGGCCCAGGGGTGGAGCAGAAACTCGGCGCCCTTGGCGGTGAAAACCCCGCCGAAGAAGAAGACCGACTTATCCCAGTCGGCCCGATCTCTGTCCTGCGCAGAGGCTTCGAAGGGGAGGAGCATCGTCAGGAGGAGGCCGAGGAAGGTCACTACCGAACGCATACAAGAACTCACACGAATTAAGTGGGGGATTGGTGCGCGAACTACAGTCGATGGGAGGTACGTTCCCTCTGCCGCCAGGCGAGCCTACTTGTGCACGTCCGGCAAGGGGCCAGACGAGAAGCGCCTGCAATTTAAGGGAAATCCGTCGAAGAGTCCGTTGCCAAATCACCACAGGCGCCATTTTGCACGCGCTCGGCGGTGAAGTAACGCAACACTAACCATCCAGCTGCCGTCAATCTGACAAGCTGCTGACAAAGATTGTCAATTTGCTGTCAGCTTTGAAGAATTCAACGTCAGCGCGGAACCTGTGCGCTCAGTTGTTGTTTGTGACGGGACCGCAGAACAACTGGATCAGACCGCAATGCGCGCCTTGACGCTCTCGCTGCTTTACTTGGGATCGCTGGCGATGATGTTCTCCGCCTACGCGCTGTCCCTGCCCACCGGATAAGCCCCCACACCAGCGAACAGCTGGCAGAACTGGAATGGCAGCGGGTCGCTTCCCAATGCCCCTTGGTGGCGCTTCGCGGCCATTCCAAACCCGACGGCCCACGAACACTTTTGCCCCGCAGCATGGGCCGTCGGGGACCATGCTCAGCTACCATGCGTTGCCCGGCTTGATTTCCCCTCCAGTCGGGGTTCAGCGCAGGTTTGAAGCCGAGAGGGCCGCGGAACGCGTAGGCCTGCCGCCTGCCATGCCAACAGGATTGAACGTTCAATCCAGGCATGGATCGGCCCCGGTAGTGACCCGAATAGGCCGTCTACCCGGCAGTGCCAGCCAGCCAAGTGTATAGAGCCGTGAAATCAGGGGATGGGTGGTGCCGCATGCCGGATTCGAACCAGCGACCCCATCATTACGAATGATGTGCTCTACCAACTGAGCTAATGCGGCGGACCAGTGGGGGGTCTTTTACTGAGGCCTCCCGAGCGGCGCAAGAGAATAGGCCGCCGGTCCGCCTCCATACGATGCGCTAGCGCGCCCCGCCGGTCTTTGCGGCCTTTTCGGCATCCCACCACCAGATGGTGGGGAAGCCGTTCGAAAACTCGGGCAGCGGTTCGGGGTGCGAGAAGCGGTCCCAGCGCGCGATTCGGGTGTTCCGCAGCGCATAGGACGGCACCACGTAGTGATGCGCCATCAGCACGCGGTCGAGCGCCGCGGTCGCCGCCTCGAGCGTCTCGCGGTCGTCGGCGAAGATCACCTTGTCGATCAGCGCATCCACGCCAGGGTCGCTGATCCCCGCGTAGTTCTGCGAGCCCGGCTCGTTGACCGAAACGGACCCGAAGAAGTAGCGCTGCTCGTTGCCGGGCGACATCGACTGCCCCCAGCCCGAATAGATCATGTCGTAATCGAAGGCGCGCACCCGCTCGACATACTGCGCCGAATCCACCGTGCGGATCGTGGCGTTGATGCCGATGGTGCGCAGGTTGTTCTGGAACGCCGTCGCGACCGGCTCGATCGTCGGACCGTTGAGCAGGATTTCGAAGCTCAGCTGCTGGCCATTGGCGTCGACCAACTGGTTGCCGTTAAGGCTGTAGCCGGCCTCCTGGAGCAGCTGCAGGGCCTGACGCAGGTTCTGGCGCAGCTTGCCCGGATCGCCGCCGACCGGGTTGACGTACTGCTCGGAGAACACCTCCGCCGGCACCTTGTCCTTGACGGAGTTGAGGATTTCCAGCTCCTCGCCCTGCGGCGCGTCCTTCCAGCGGAACGGCAGGCCGTAGAAGAAGGAATCGATGCGCTCGTACTGGCCGTAGAACAGCGTGCGGTTCAGCTCCTCGAAATCGAAGGCGTAGTTGAGCGCCTCGCGCAGCTTCTCGTTCTGGAACTTGGCCTGGCGCAGGTTGGGGATGAACCCGACCATGACGCCGTTGTCGTTGTAATCCTGCGGGAACAGCTCCTTGATCACCCGCCCGTCCGCGACGGCGGGGAAATCGTAGGCCGTCGCCCAGCGCTTGGCCTGGTTCTCCAGCCACCAGTCGATCTGGTCGGCCTTGAACGCCTCGAACTGGACCGTCAGGTCCTGGAAGAACTCGTAGCGGATCTCGTCGAAATTGTTCTGCCCGACCTGGGTCGGCTCGTTGGCGCCCCAGTAGTTGGCGACGCGCTTGTAGCTGACCGTGCGGCCCGGCGAGAAGCTCGCGAGCTCGTACGGGCCTGAGCCCAGCGGCGGCTCGAGTGTGGAGGCTGCGATGTCGCGCTGCTTGCCCTGCGCGTCGGTGCCCTCCCACCAGTGCTTGGGCAGGATCAGCAGCTGGCCCAGGATCTTGTTGAGCTCGCGGTTGCCCGACTGGTCGAAGGTGAAGGTCACCTCGCCCGGCGCGGTTTCCTCGGCCTTGGTGACGTTGGCATAGTACTGCGCGTAGTTGGGGTTGAGCGCCTTGGCCTTCTCGAACGACCAGATGACGTCGGCGGTGGTGATCGGCTCGCCGTCGTTCCACCTGGCCTTGGGGTCGAGCCGGAAGGTGACCGAGGAATAGTCGTCGGGCCAGCTCACCGCCTCGGCGATCAGGCCGTAGTCGGTCAGCACCTCGTCCTGCGCCGGCGTCATCAGCGTCTCGTAGATCAGCCCGAGCCCTGCCGCCGTCTCGCCCTTGGGCAGGATCGGGTTGAAGGTGTCGAACCCGCCCATGTCGCCCAGCCGCACCACGCCGCCCTTTGGCGCATCTACGTTGACGTAGTCGAAATGCGTGAACCCCTCGGGGTACTTGGGCTGACCGATCGCCGAGTTTGCGTGATGCCAGACCTTGTCCTGCGCCGCCGCCGGCATGACCAGAAGCAGGGCACCGATGGCTGCCGCCGCTACGCACTTTGCCAGTGTCATGTTCGTTCTTGCTCCTCGGGGTTCGGTACCGGCCCACATCGGGGCGAAATGTGTCGGATTTCGTGCGCGTGGGCCAGTCACGCCGCCGCGACGTCGAATGCCGCCGCCATCAGCGCGCGGGTGTAGTCGGTCCTGGGCGCCGCGAAGACCTCGGCGGTCGGCCCGCGCTCGACCACCCGGCCATCCTTCATGATCAGCACGTCGTTGGCGAGCGCGCGCACCACCCGCAGGTCGTGCGAGATGAAGAGGTAGGAGAGCCGGTGCCGCCGCTGCAGCTCGCGCAGCAGGTCGACGACCTGCGCCTGCACGCTCATGTCGAGCGCGGAGGTCGGTTCGTCGAGCATCACGAAGCGCGGCTCGAGCACCATCGCCCGGGCGATCGCGATGCGCTGGCGCTGCCCGCCCGAGAACTCGTGCGGGTAGCGGAAGCGCGACGCCGGATCGAGCCCGACCTCGGTCAGCGCCGTGACCACCCGCGCATCGCG
>JAEZBF010000020.1 GCA_023427545.1 Pseudomonadota bacterium | reverse complement strand
GGCGGAGATCGCGCTGGCGTGGGTTGCCGCGCAACCGGCGGTGGCGGCGCCGATCGCGTCCGCGACCTCGGTCGAGCAGCTGGCATCGCTGGTGCGCAGCGCGCGGCTGCAGCTCTCGCAGCAGGACCTGCGGGACCTGACTGAGGCGGGGCGCTAGCCGACCACCGTCCCGAACAGCGCGCCGACGGCGGCGGTGAACGCCATCGCCAGCGCGCCCCAGATCAGGACGCGCAGCGTGCCCTTGAGGAGCGGGGCGCCGCCGGTGCGGGCGCCCAACGCGCCGAGGATGGCAAGGACGACCAGCGTCACGACGGTGACGACGACGGCATTGGCGCTGCCGGGGACCAGCGCCGCCGCAATCAGCGGCAGCGCGGCGCCGACGGTAAAGGTCAGGGCGGAGGTGAGCGCCGCCTGGATCGGGTTGGCGGACGAGACCTCCGTTATCCCAAGCTCGTCGCGGGCATGGGCGCCGAGCGCGTCGTGGGCGGTGAGTTGGCGCGCCACCGCTTCCGCGGTTTCGCGGTCGACGCCGCGGCTCTGGTAGATGCGGGTCAGCTCTTCGAGCTCGTTCTCAGGGTGGATCTTGAGCTCGGATGCCTCCTTGGCGAGGTCGGCCTGCTCGGTGTCCGTCTGGGACGAGACCGAGACGTATTCGCCGGCCGCCATCGACATGGCACCGGCGACAAGCCCGGCAATGCCCGCAACGATGATCGCGCCGTGCTCGGCGCCGGAGCTCGCAACGCCGACGAGGATGGAGGCGACCGAGACGATGCCATCGTTGGCGCCGAGGACGGCGGCGCGCAGCCAGCCGATGCGGTGGACGAGATGGACTTCGGTGTGGATGGAGGGCGAGGTGGCCATGACCCGCAAGTCTACGAGACGGCGAAGCCCCCGTCGACGGGCATCACGGCGCCAGTAATGAAGCCGGCAAGCGGGGAGCAGAGGAAGAGCGCGGGCGCCACGAGATCGTCCGGCGTGCCCCAGCGGCCGAGAGGGGTGCGGCCGACGAGCTCGGCGCTTCGGGCGGGGTTGCCGCGCGGGACCGCGGTCATCGGCGTTTCGATCCAGCCGGGGGCGAGGGCGTTCACGCGGATGCCTTCCGCGGCGAAGGCGATGGCGAGGGACTTGGTGAGCTGGACCACGCCGCCCTTGCTGGCGGCATAGCCGGGTGCGTGCGGCGCGCCGAAGAACGAGAACATCGACGCGAAGTTGAGGATGGCGCCGCCGGCCAAGGCCGGGCGCAGGGCGTAGGCGGTCCGCATCGAGCCGTTGAGGTTGATGTCGACGACGGTGGCGAAACCCTCGGGGGTCAGCTCGGCGGCGCGGAGATTGACGCCGGCGCAGTTGATGAGAGCGTCGACGCGGTCGAAGCACCCGGCGAAGGCGGCGACTGCAGGGTCGGAACGGACGTCGAGCACGGCGAAGGCGATGGCATCGATGTGACCGGCGGCGTCGACCTCGGCCTGGGTGGCGCCGGTTGCGGTGACCGTCGCGCCGGCAGCGGCGAAGCCGCGGGCCAGCGCGAGGCCGATACCGCCCGTGCCGCCGGTGATGACTACGGACTTAGCGGTGTAGTCGATCGTCAGTGCCATGGGTGCCCTTCCAAGAACTCCGAGCCGGTGGGGAGGTCCCCCTCATCCGCCTGCCGGCACCTTCTCCCGCAAGGGGAGAAGGGCTCCGACCGATATGCCGTCAGCGCACGAACTGCTCGACGTAGCCGGCGCCGAGGCCGACCGAGATGTAGTGGCGGCGGCACATGTCGATCTTGGTGAAGACGTCCTCAAAGCCGATCTGCTTGTTGTCGTCGTCGAGGTAGACCATGCAGCCCGAGATGTTGAAGAAGGTGATCATCTCCGGGCAGTCCTCGGGAACCGTCAAGGTGTGGATTTCGCCGGGCGGCTCGAAGACGTAGGAGCCGGTCTCGGCGATCCAGTCGTGCTCGAGGTAGCGCCAGCGGCCCTTGGTGACGTAGCCGTGGACCGGCGCGGGGTGGAGGTGCTTGGTCAGCACGCCCGACTTGCGCACGCGCAGCAGGTTGCACCACTGGCCCTGCACCGTGTTGAGCAGGAGGGGCCGGAACCACACGTCCTTCATCTGCGGCACCCAGACGCGCTCGTCCTCGGGCATCGCCGGAGTGGCAATTTCCTTGGACGCAAGCGGGTGGGTGGAGCCGTTCAGGGTGTCATACATGGTTGATCTCCGGAAGCTTGGTAAGGCCCCCTCACCCTACCCTCTCCCCCATGGGAGAGGGGGTGCAAGGACCGCTGCGTCCGTGTGTTTGTCCCTTCTCCCCCGGGGGAGAAGGACAGGATAAGGGGGCCTTGCGGCGATCACCACCCTCACCACTCGAAGGGCTCCACATTCTCACGAGCGCCGAGCAGGAAGATGTCGGCGACGAGGCGGAGCGGGGCGTCGTGGACGTCGCTCTCGCGGCGGTCGAGCAGGGTGGCGAAGCGCTCGTAGATGCGCTCGTACTCCTCGGAGGGGTTCTCGATCGCGGTCTCGCCGTTCATCTTGAGCACCGTGCCGCCCTTCTCCAGCTTGAGCCTGGTGCCGCGGGCGGTCTCGATCGTCTGGGTCCAGATTTCGCCGGTGGTTTCGAGCCAGTTGAAGCCCGCGCTCATCGTCGGCTGGCCGGGTTCGGCGGACTTGAACGCGATCTCGACATCGACCGGCGTCTGACGGTTGGACGGGAAGCGCAGCGTCGCCTTCTCGACGAACACGGGGAACGGCATGATCTTGGTGAAGATCGAAAGCGCGTTGATGCCGGGGTCGCAGACGCCGAAGCCGCCGGGCTCCCAGACCCATTCCTGGCCGGGATGCCACTTGCGGACGCTCTCGCGCCAATCGATGCGCACCGAGCGGACGCCCTCCTCGGCGAGGATGTCGCGGGTGCGGTCCACCGCTTCGTTGTACTGGCTGTGCCAGGTCTGGAACAGCACGCGGTCCCTGGTGCGGGCGTAGCGGACGAGGTCGTCGAGCTCGGAAATGGTTGGCGTCGGCGGCTTTTCCATCAGCACGTCCTTGCCCGCGTCGAGCGCCTCGCGGACGTAGGCGTGGCGGACGCCGGGCGGGGTGCAGATCGAGACGATGCCGATGTCGGGCATCGCCCTGAACAACTCCGCCTGGGTCTTGAACACCGGCAGGCCGTTGTGCGCGACACCGCGGGTGGAAACCGTGGCTGCGACCTCGAAATCACTGCTCTTGTCGATCACCGGCAGGTGCTGGTCGATCGCGATCTTGCCGACGCCGACGACGGCGATCCTGCGCTTGGCCATTGGTCTCTCCCTTGAGGCGGCGGCATAGAACAGACTTAGCGTGCCGCTGTGAAGCCCTCGCGTTTCGACGAACGTCCTAGCTCAGCGTTCGATTCTTCGGCTTCCAGCCGAGACTTTTGGGTGTAGATACTCCCGATCCCCTGGAGCTCTATCATCGTGACTTCTATTTCGGCCGGCAGCGGCGCGGCAGGCTTCGGCAAGACCACGCTGTCGATCATCTTTGCAGTATCGATCTGCCACTTCATCAATGACGTCATGCAGTCGCTGCTGACGGCGATCTACCCGATCCTCAAAGACAGCTACGGGCTCGACTTCGTCCAGATCGGACTGCTGACGCTGGTCTTCCAGGTCACCGCCTCGCTGCTGCAGCCGGTCATCGGCATCTACACGGACAAGCGCCCCCTGCCCTATTCGCTGGCCTTCGGCATGGGTTCGACGCTGTGCGGACTGCTGGTCCTAGGTTTTTCCACCAGCTATCCGATGCTGCTGCTCGGTGCGGCGCTCGTCGGCTTCGGCTCGGCGGTGTTCCACCCGGAATCCTCGCGCGTGGCGCGGCTCGCCTCGGGCGGCCGTCATGGGATGGCGCAATCGGTATTCCAGGTCGGGGGCAATTTCGGCTCGGCGATGGGGCCGCTGCTTGCGATTTTCATCGTCGTGCCGCGCGGGCAATCGAGCGTTGCGTGGTTCGCTGCGGCGGCGCTGGTCGGGATCATCATCCTCTGGCGGGTCGGCAACTGGTACGCCGAACACCGCCGCATCGCCGCGGGACGCCCGCCGGCGAACACCGCCATGCCGTTCCCCAAGCGGACGACGATCATCGCCCTGACGGTGCTGATGATCCTGACCTTCACCAAGAACATCTATAACGCCTCGATGGGGAGCTATTACACGTTCTTTGCGATCGAGAAGTTCGGCGTCTCGATCGAATATGCGCAGCTGCTGCTGTTCATATTCCTCGGCGCATCGGCGATGGGCGTGGTGGTCGGTGGGCTGGTCGGCGACAGGGTCGGGCCCAAGGTCGTGATCTGGTTCTCGATCCTGGGCGTCGTGCCGTTCACGCTCGCCCTGCCCTACGCCGACCTGTTCTGGCTGCCGGTGCTGACGATCCTGATCGGGGTGATCTTCTCGTCGGCGTTCTCGGCTATCGTGGTGTTCGCGCAGGAGCTTCTGCCCGGCCGGATCGGGCTCGTCGCCGGAGTGTTCTTCGGTTTTGCCTTCGGCTCGGGCGGGATCGCGGCCGCGGCCCTAGGCGCGCTCGCAGACGTGCGGGGCATCGAGTACGTCTTCTGGATCTGTTCGTTCCTGCCGCTGCTCGGGCTGCTGACGGTGTTCCTGCCCGACCTCCACCGCAAGCGCGAGGGCCTGGCGGAGGTGACCTCGCCGGCAACCTAGATCAGCGCACGACGATCGCGCGGAAATCGTTGACGTTGGTGCCGGTCGGTCCGGTGACGACGAGGCCGCCGACCGCGGCGAAGGCGGTGTAGGCGTCGTTATCGGCGAGCGCCGCCTGCGGATCGACGCCGGCCGCGCGCATCCGCGAGGCGCTCTGGCCGTCGCAGAAGGCGCCGGCATTGTCGCCCATGCCGTCGATGCCATCGGTGTCGGCGGCGAGCGCTGCGACACCGGGCACCCCGTCGAGGCCGATGGCGAGGCTGAGCAGGAACTCGGCGTTTCGGCCACCCCTGCCGCTGCCGCGGATGGTGACGGTGGTTTCTCCGCCCGAGAGGATCACGGCTGGCTTGGCGAAGGGCCGGTTGCGGGCCGCGACCTCGCGGGCGATCGCGGCGTGGACCTTGGCGACTTCGCGCGCCTCGCCCTCGATGGCGTCGGAGAGAATGACCGGATGGAGCCCCATCGCCGTGGCTTTCTGGGCGGCCGCCTCGAGCGACAGCGCGGCCGAGGCGATGATCGCGACGCTGTTGCGGGCGAAAGCGGCGTCGGTCGGCCGGGGCGCGGGGTTGGCGTCGCTGGAGAGCACCGCGGTGGCGGCGGGCGGGAGCGCGATGCCGTAGAGCTCGACCAGTCGGCGGGCGTCGGCGCGGGTGCTGGCCATCGGCAGGGTCGGACCGGAGGCGACGAGCGCCGGATCGTCGCCGGGAATGTCGGAGACCACGAGCGTTGCAACGCGTGCGGGCGCGGCGAGCGCCGCCAGCCGGCCGCCCTTGAGCTGGGAGAGCTGGTTGCGGATCGCGTTCATGGCGCCGATCGGCGCGCCGGAGGCGAGCAATGCGGCGTTGACCGCCTGCTCGTCATCGAGGGTCATGCCCGGCGCGGGCGCGGCGAGGAGAGCCGATCCGCCGCCCGAAATCAGGGCGACGACGAGATCGTCGGGTCCGAGGCCGGAGACTTTTTCCATGATGCGGCGCGCCGCGAGTGCGCCGGCAGCATCGGGGACCGGGTGGGCCGCCTCGACGATCTCGATCCGCTGGCAGGGCGCGGCATAGCCGTAGCGGGTCACCACCAGGCCTTCGAGCGGACCGTCCCATGCCGATTCGAAGGCCTGCGCCATCTGTGCCGAAGCCTTGCCGGCGCCGATGACGATGGTCCGGCCGCGCGGCCGTTCGGGCAGGTGCGACTTGACCGCAAGAGCCGGCTGGGCGGCGGCAACCGCGGTCGAAAAGAGGTCGGTAAGGAGGTCTCGGTCCATCTTGGGGAGCTGTGGGGGGAACGGGCGCGGCCCGAGGCGGCGGCAAGCTGGCATGCAGGCCGCGGCTTTGTCAAAATGCGGTCACGGGCCCGGCAATAGGGGCTCGGTCGAGGGGCTGATGCCGGAACGATTTGCAATCTATTACTCGCCGCCTGCGGGCTCGGTGCTGTGGCGCCGCGCGGCTCAGTGGCTGGGGCGGGATCCCGGCGGGGATGAGGTCGCGCCAGTGGCGATCGGGGACATCCCCATCGCGCGGCGGACGGCACTGACGCAGTCGGCGCGGCGCTACGGCTTCCACGCCACGATCAAGGCGCCGATGGCTCTCGCGCAGGGACGGACGCGTCAGGAAATGGAGGCGGCGCTTCAGAGCTTTGCCCTCAAAGAACGTGCGGTGCCCATCGGCAAGCTGGTGCTCAAGAACCTCGATGGGTTCCTCGCGCTGGTGCCGGAGGTCCAGCAGACGGCGCTCACGGAGTTCGCAGCGCGGTGCGTGACGGCTTTCGAGCCGTTCCGCGCGCCAATGTCCGAGGAGGAGCGGGCGCGGCGGATCGCGGCGGGGCTCAGCGCCTACCAGATCGGCTTGCTCGACCACTACGGCTACCCCTATGTCATGGACCAGTTCCAGTTCCACATGACGCTGACCGACCGCCTGCCGCCCGATGCGGCTCAGCCGTTCATTACGGCGGCAGAAGCATGGTTCGAAGATGCCATCGCGAAGCCGTTCAAGCTCGACCGTTTGGCGCTTTTCCATCAGGCGGAGGCGGAGGCACCGTTCCGCCGGGTCGCCGACTTCCCGCTCTCGACGAAGGTGCTGATCTGAATGGCCGAACTCGCACTCCGGAACGCCCGCATCGTGCTGGGCAACGAGGTGATCACAGGCTCCCTGTCGGCCGCCGGTGGGCTGATTTCCGCGGTCGATGCCAGCGGCAGCATCGGGGAGGACTGCGAGGGCGATTTCCTTGTGCCGGGGCTGGTCGAGCTGCACACCGACCACCTCGAGAACCACTACCACCCGCGCATGAACGTCTACTGGAACCCGCTGGCGGCGCTGCAGGCGCACGACGCGCAGATCGCCGGGTCGGGGATTACCACGGTGTTCGATGCGCTCCGGATCGGGTCGGACCCGGAGAGCCCTGACCTTGGCGCGCACGCCGGCGCGCTGCTGCAGGCGATCGAGAAGGGCGATGCCGATGGGCGGCTGCGGGCGGAGCATTTCGTGCACCTGCGCTGCGAGCTGCCGAGCGCCAACGTGGTCGAGCATTTCGAGCAGTTCTGCGCCCACCCGATGGTGCGCCTCGCCTCGGTGATGGACCACAGCCCGGGGCAGCGGCAGTACGCGACCAAGGAGGCTTACGCGGCGTACTATCAGCCACGCTTCAGGCTCAGCGATGCGGAGCTCGAGGTGTTCATCGCCGAGCGTCTCGACGAGCAGGCGCGCTATGCGGAGGCCAACCGGCAGGCGATCCTCGAACGGGGTCATGTCCACGGCATCGCGTTTGCGAGCCATGATGACGGGACGCCGGAGCAGGTGGCGGATTCGCTGCGGGAAGGCATGCGCATCGCCGAGTTTCCGACGACGCTGGTGGCGGCCCAGGCGGCGCACGCCGGGGGACTTGCGGTGTTGATGGGCGCTCCGAATGTCATTCGCGGCAAGTCGCACTCGGGAAACATTTCGGCGACCGAGCTCGCGCGCGCCGGACTGCTCGACGTGCTGTCGTCCGACTACGTGCCCTTTGCGCTGCTGCATGCCGCCTTCGTTCTCGCCGA
>JAEZBF010000366.1 GCA_023427545.1 Pseudomonadota bacterium | reverse complement strand
TCGAACGCCGACTCCGGATTATCAGCTGATGTCAGTTACTTAGGGGCGTGTTGATGGCGGAGAGGGAGGGATTCGACCCCCCGGTGGAGTTGCCCCCACGCCGCATTTCGAGTGCGGTGCATTCGACCACTCTGCCACCTCTCCGCGAGGGGTCGTGGGCCGGAAGAAGGGCCTGGTCGACGTCGGGCCGAGCTTATGACATAGAGGGCCTTGCTCCTGCAACCGTTCTCCGGCCGGTAAATGGTGCCCTTCATTCCCCCGCTGTTCGTCTATGGCACGCTGCGCGACCCAGAGCTCCGCGCCGCGGTGATCGGCCGGCAGCTGGCGCCCGACAGGGTACTGCGCGCCGCCGCTCCCGGGTTCATTGTGCTGCACTATCCCGGACGCTCCTATCCGGCGCTGGTCCGCGCGCCCGGAGGTGCCGCTGAAGGACTGCTCCTGCTCGGCCTCAGCCCTTTCGAGCAGGACCTGCTCGACACCTATGAGGGGCCGGAATACCGCCCCGCTGTCATCGCCGTCATGACGGGGGAGGAACTGCACGAGTCCTGCGCCTATCTGCCGGCAGTAAACGTCCCGGCGGGCACGGCGGAGTGGCGCCTCGAGACTTGGCAGGAGCAGCACAAGCCAAAGGCAGTTGAAGCCGAGGCGGCTGCTGCCCAGATGCTGCGGGCGAAGCTGATCGCCATCCGGCCCAACTGAGCCCGAGGCGCACATGCCCCGGACCTTGACTCCTTGGACGTTTGCCACGATAAGCACCGCGGAAAAGCGCGCCGGCCTGCCGGGGCGCTCTTTTGGTTCAGAAAAACCGCTGCCCGAGGCTCTCACCGGCTGACCGGTGCTCCAAAGTCCAAGGGGCTAACGCCCCCGAGCTAAATGCTCGCGGCGCCACAGGGTGCGACAACAAGGGATCCGGTGCCGCGGCGCCGGCCGAAAAGAATGTTCGCAGTCATCAAGACCGGCGGCAAGCAATACAAAGTTGCCGCCAACGACGTCCTCAAGGTCGAAAAGCTCGACGCCGAGCCCGGCACTATCGTGACCTTCGACCAGGTGCTGATGGTCGGCGAGGCTGATGCCGTCACCGTCGGCGCGCCGCTCGTCGAGGGCGCCATGGTTGCCGCCGAGTTTGTCGGCACCAAGAAGCAGAAGACGATCATCATCCTCAAGAAGCACCGCCGTCAGCACTACGATCGGCGCAACGGCCATCGCCAGCTGCTTTCGAGCGTGCGGATCACGGAAATCCTGACCGGCGGCGCCCAGCCCACGATCGGGCCGCGCACCAAGGCGGCGGTCGCCCCCGCGGCGGACGTGACTGACGCCCAGCCGAGCAAGCGCAGCCGCAAGAGCTCGCAGGCCGCGGCGCCCGAGACGCAGGTCGCCGATACCGCGCCGGTAGCCTCCGCCCCTGAGGCGGCAGCCGAAGAGACCAAGCCCAAGCGCGCGGCCCGCAAGGCCGCTGCTCCGGCACAGGACAACGCCACCGCCAGCGAAGGCGAGGGCAAGCCCAAGAAGGCTGCGGCTCCGCGCAAGAGCAAGCCCAAGGCCGAAGACCAGGAATAAGGAGCCCTAGCGATGGCACACAAGAAAGCAGGCGGTTCCTCCCGCAACGGCCGCGACACCGCGGGCCGGCGCCTCGGCGTCAAGAAGTTCGGCGGCGAAACCGTGATCCCCGGCAACATCATCATCCGCCAGCGCGGCACCAAGTGGCACCCGGGTACCGGTGTCGGTCTTGGCGTCGACCACACCATCTTTGCGCTCGTTCAGGGCACCGTCAGCTTCAAGACCCGAGCTACGGGCAAAGTGTACGTATCGGTCAACCCGATGCAGGAAGCCGCAGAATAACCCGGTAGGCGACTAACCTGCCGGCGACCCGAAGTCCCCGGCAGCGCGAACGAGCGCCAGCAACAAACCGAAAGGGGGACCGGGTGACTGGTTCCCCTTTTGCTCGTGGAGGGCGCGAGATGCTGAGAGTCGATCCCCGGAACGTTCTTCCCCACCGCATCGAGACGGCACGTCTCGTGCTCCGCTCGCCGATCCGCGGCGATGTTCCCCACCTCGTCAAGCTCGCCGACAACCGCAACATCGCCAAGATGCTGTCGCGGCTGCCCAGCCCCTATACCCGGGCCGACGCCATCGCCTTCGTCGAGATATTCGCCCAGCGCACCGATGAGCGGCCCTTCGCCATCACGCGTGACGGGGAGTTCCTGGGCATCATCGGCTTCTCCTACTTTGCGGGTGAGATGCCCGAGCTCGGCTACTGGCTGGGCGAACCACACTGGGGCCGGGGCATTGTTACGGAGGCCGGACGGGCGCTCCTCGAGGTAGCGCATGCCACGGGCCAGTACCGCCGGGTCCGCGCCAGGGCGTTGGCGGAGAACGCAGCTTCGATACGCGTGCTGGCCAAGCTCGGGTTCAAGCCGGATAGCGAGGCGCCTGCCGGTCCGGCTGACGGCGCCTTTGCCGGCAAGATGGTTCGCAGCTTCGTGTTGGAGCAGCCGAGATGACCGCCCTCGAGACCTCACCCGTCATAACTACGCGGCGGCTGACGCTGCGCATTCCCACGCTCGACGACGCAGAGCGGGTGGCGATGCTGCTCAACAATTTCGCCGTCGCCGGCAATCTCTCGCGCGTGCCCTATCCATATCATCTGAACGATGCGCGGGCCTATCTCAGGACCCGGCGGGCCGACCTCCCGCCGAACGAGACCGGCTTTGCCATCGATCTTCCGGGCGTGGGCTTCATCGGCCAGGTCGGCTTTCACCGCGATCATCACGGCAATACCGTGTTGGGCTACTATCTGGGCCAGCCGTTCTGGGGTCGCGGGATCATGACCGAGGCGGTTGCCGCGGTGCTCGAGTGGTACTTCGATGCCACCGACGGCAGCGCTATCCGCTCGGGCGTCTTCCACTTCAACAAGCCCTCGCTGGCAATCCAGAAGAAGCTTGGCTTTACCGAGATTGGCACCTCTTCCCTGCACTGCCTTGCGCGGGGCGAGGAGGTGCGCCATATCGACACCGAGCTGACCCGGGCTGCCTGGGCGGAAAAGCGCGCCAGATGAAGTTCCTCGATCAAGCCAAGGTTTATATCCGCTCCGGCGACGGTGGCGCCGGCGCGATCTCGTTCCTGCGCGAGAAGTTCAAGGAGTTCGGCGGCCCCAATGGCGGCAATGGCGGGCGCGGCGGCGACGTCGTGGTCGAGTGCGTCGATGGCCTCAACACGTTGATCGACTACCGCTACCAGCAGCACTTCAAGGCCCAGACTGGTACCCACGGCATGGGCAAGGACCGCTCCGGCGCCAACGGCCAGGACGTGGTGCTGCGGGTGCCGGTCGGCACGCAGATTTTCGAGGATGACAACGAGACGCTGATCGCCGACCTCACCGAAGTCGGCCAGCGCGTGGTGCTCGCCCGCGGCGGCAACGGCGGCTTCGGCAATGCACACTTCAAGACCTCAGCCAACCAGGCGCCGCGCCGGGCCAACCCGGGCCAGGAAGGCACCGAGAAGTGGATCTGGCTGCGGCTCAAGCTGATCGCCGACGCCGGGCTGGTGGGGCTGCCCAATGCAGGCAAGTCGACCTTCCTTGCGGCCGTCTCGGCGGCCAAGCCAAAGATTGCCGACTACCCCTTCACCACGCTCCACCCCAACCTTGGCGTGGTGAAGGTCGGCGAGCGCGACTTCGTGCTGGCCGATATTCTGGGCCTCATCGAAGGTGCCCACGAAGGCGCCGGGATCGGCGACCGCTTTCTGGGTCATGTGGAGCGCACCAAGGTGCTGGTCCACCTCGTCGACGGCACAGGCGGGGACGTCGCCGAAGCCTACCGCATCATCCGCGGCGAGCTTGCTGCTTATGACGAGGCGCTGGCCGAGAAGCCGGAGATCGTCGTCCTCAACAAGGTCGACGCCCTTGAGGCGCCCGAGCTCAAGAAGAAGCTCAAGGCCCTCGGCAAGGCATCGGGCGCCGACGTGCTGACGCTCTCTGGCGTCACCGGAGAAGGTGTCCGCGACGTGCTCTACCGCATCGTCTCGATCCTCGACGCCGGTAAGGCCGAAGTGGCCGAGACGGCACGGCGAGCCGCCGATCCCCATTGGGCACCATGACCGGCGGCGTGCTGACGCCGTACCGGCGGCTCTGCATCAAGATCGGCTCGGCTCTGCTGGTCGACGATGATACCGGAAGGCCCCGCACCGCTTGGCTTGAGAGCCTGGCGCGCGACCTGGCGGCGCTTGCCAACGATGGCCGGCAGCTGATCGTCGTCTCCTCGGGCGCGATTGCGCTCGGGCGGCGGCTGCTCGGTCTCAGTGCCCCTACCCTGTCGCTCGAGCAGAGCCAGGCCGCGGCCAGTGTTGGCCAGATTGCGCTGAGCCAGGCCTGGGCGGAGTGCCTCGGCCGCCACGGCCTGATCGCCGGGCAGATCCTGATCACACCGAACATCACCGAGGAGCGGCGCTATTTCCTCAACGCACGCACCACGATTACCACGCTGCTGGGTCTTGGCGCCGTGCCGATCATCAACGAGAACGACTCCGTCGCAACCGCAGAGATCCGCTACGGCGACAACGATCGGCTGAGCGCGCGTGTCGCAACGATGGTCGAGGCCGACTGCCTGATCCTGCTGTCGGACGTCGATGGACTCTACTCCGCGCCGCCCGGCAAGGACCCCTCTGCAACCCACCTGCCCCGCGTCGAGGCGATCACCGCCGAAATCGAGGCGATGGCGGGCGGCCCGGCGAGCCATCTCTCCCGCGGCGGCATGCAGACCAAGGTCGAGGCCGGCAAGATCGCGACGCAATCGGGCACGGCGATGATCATCGCCAAGGGCACCGAGAACCACCCGCTGCGCGCGCTGGATGGCGGCGCGCGGCACACCCTGTTTGCCGCGGTCGAGAGCCGTGCCCACGCCCGCAAGCGCTGGATCCTCGGCACGCTTGCGCCTGCGGGGCAGATTCATGTCGATGCCGGGGCCATGAACGCGCTCTTGAGCGGCAAGAGCCTGCTGCCCATCGGAGTGACCCGGGTCAGCGGCGACTTCTCACGCGGCGACACGGTCTCTATTGTTGGGCCGGATCGCCTGGAGATCGCCCGCGGCCTTGTCGGCCTCGACAGCGAGGAGGCGCGGCTGGTGCGCGGCAAGCGTAGCGAAGCCGTCCTTGAAATCCTGGGCGTCGGCAACCGCAGCGAGATTGTCCATCGCGACAATCTCGTGCTGCTGGCCAGCGCGAGAGGAGACTGAGATGACCGTTCTGCCGCTCGCCAAGGCTGACGACGTGGTCCCCCTGATGCGAGAGATCGGGCAGGCTGCCCGTGCCGCGTCCGCCGTGCTTGCGACGGCTACGACCGATGCCAAGCGCAACGCGCTGCGCGCTGCCGCCCACTCGGTGGACCTGCGCCGCCGCGAGATCCTCGAAGCCAATGCCCGCGATGTCGAGGCAGGTCGCGCGACACTGACCAAGGCCGCGCTCGATCGCTTGGCCCTTGACGACAAGCGCATCGATGGCGTGATCGATGCGCTTCGAACGGTTGCCGAACTGCCCGACCCGGTCGGTGCGGTCATGGCTGAATGGACCCGGCCCAACGGGCTCACGATTTCCCGCGTCCGCACGCCGCTCGGGGTGATCGGCGTGATCTACGAGAGCCGGCCGAACGTGACCGCCGATGCGGGGGCGCTCTGCCTCATGTCGGGCAATGCGGTGATCCTCCGCGGCGGGTCGGACAGCGCCCACTCATCGCGCGCGATCCACGCCTGCCTGGTCGAGGGGCTGGCGGAGGCAGGTCTGCCAGCGGCGGCGATCCAGCTCGTCCCCACCACAGACCGCCAAGCTGTTGGCGAGATGCTGCGCGGCCTGGACGGCGCCATCGACGTGATCGTGCCGCGCGGCGGCCGGGGGCTGGTCGGCAGGGTGCAGGACGAAGCGCGCGTGCCGGTCTTTGCCCACCTCGAGGGCATCGTGCACCTCTACATCGACAAGGCCGCCGACTTCGAGAAGGCGGTCGCCATCACGCTCAATTCCAAGATGCGGCGCACCGGTGTCTGCGGCGCGACGGAGACGCTCCTTGTTCATCGCGACGTGCTGGAGAGCCACCTGCCTGCCATGGCCGATGCGCTACGCACCGCCGGCTGCGAGATTAGGGCCGACGCTGCCGCAATGGCAGTGCTGCGCGAGGGCGTGCCGGCGACCGAGGAGGACTTCGGGCACGAGTTCCTCGATGCGATCATCGCCATCAAGGTGGTGGACAGCCTCGAAGCGGCGATTGCCCACATTCACGCTTATTCGTCCAACCACACCGAGGGAATCGTCACTGAGGACGAGGCGGCGGCGCGCAAGTTCTTCGCCGAGATCGACTCCGCGATCCTGATGCACAACGCTTCGACGCAGTTCGCCGACGGCGGCGAGTTCGGCTTCGGCGGCGAGATCGGCATCGCTACCGGCAAGATGCACGCCCGGGGCCCGGTCGGCGTCGAGCAGCTCACGAGCTTCAAGTACCTCGTGCGCGGCAACGGCCAGGTGCGGCCCTGAGCCTGCAGGCCTTCGCCACGCTCCCCCCGTCGTCACCGGGTCTGCGCATCGGGCTCTTCGGCGGCAGCTTCAACCCGCCCCATGAGGGACACCGGCTCGTCGCGCTGCAGTGCCT
>JAEZBF010000260.1 GCA_023427545.1 Pseudomonadota bacterium | reverse complement strand
GCCTGTGTTCGGCGGGGGCCTGCGCAAGGGCAAGCTGTGCTTGTCGCGCGAGCAGATAAGTTGTCTCGAACAAAGTGCCTAGCCAGGCGATTGTTGCCGGGACATCGGTCCTTTCCCAACGTGTCAGCCGGCAGGAAGGCAGGTCGTGATCGAGCCCGATGCGAAGGTCCTGCGTTATCGCAGGCTCCGCCAATCGCGCAGTGGCTTCGGATGAGAGCGCGTCTTTGTCGATACCACCGCACTGGACGACGAACGCCATCATCCGTGAGAGGTTGGCCGGATCCGCGGCGATCGCTCTCTCTAGCGCTCCAGCCTCCAGTGTCATAAAGGCAAGGCCGCTGACGAGCATCCCAAGGTTGCCCAACCGGCGCCGCTCCACTGGCTTCAGGCTACGCTGGGTTCCCAACTCCTGTGCCCGCTGAAGTAGCCATTGGCGGGCCGTGCGGCTGCGTCCGGCCCAGTCTTCCATGCCTTTCATGTCGTACCGCGAGCCGCGTTTACTGGGAACGTATCCCTGTTCAACCAACACGGCTTGTATTTTCTCGAAAGTGGCATGAGAGCAGCGGTGGTAGGCGACTTCTTCGATGCGCTCAGCGATATCGGGATTCCCGGTCGCAAGGCGGACTGCTGCTGCAAGGACGACCTCAGAGAAGGCGACCTTGTGCGGACTGGTTGTGCCGAGGTCGAGAACCCCTTCCTCGTTGACGTACGGCTGATCAGAGTCATCGACGGGGGGTACAGACATTGCCACCGAGAGGCACGCGGTGAACGCGTGTGGCTCGTTCCACCGGTGTGCCAGCAGCGCCTCCCAGGTGGACAAGTGTTCGGGCGGCGCCACTCGCCGCACAAGTATCCGTATCTGCTCGCGAGACCCTGAAGGGGAGGGAACACGCGCGACTGCTTCGACGATGTCCATCGCGCGTTCCCCGTGTGCGGTCGCCTTCCCTCCCAACTTTGCTATGAGGGCCGCGGTGGCTCGCTCCGGTGCGTCCTCTCGACCGGAAATACCGCGAGCCAGGGCTAGCAGCAGATCAACGTCGTCGTTTCGGTCGGCCACGTCAGCAAGTGGGATAAGCAGGTCCGGTTCGAGCGAGACTGCTAGAGACAGAATCTGCGTCATCGACGGATCAGCTGCGGCTTGGAGCAGCAGATCACGGCGCACGGGCTCGGGTGACTCGGCGAGATGACGAGCGGCAGATACCTCAATGACGTTGCGGGCCCGCGGATCGATTCCACCGTTGTCGTCCCGGACGAGCACACCAGCTTCGTCCCAGAAGTCAAGGCAGCCGCCGGAGAGGGCGCGCGCCACCCCCGGCACTAGGCCGTGTTCGGTTTGGAACCGACCCGCGAGCAGGTGGGTGACGCTTCTCTCCGATGGTGGAGACGCCCTCGTGACGCTCTCCCAGCCGACTGTGGCCAAGGCGTCGATGAGCGCCTCCTCGATTTGGTTGGAGGGCAGCGCTGGCATGCCGACCCCCCGGCGGCCGGTCCGACGCTCCCAGTCGTGCGCCACCCGGCGGATCACCGCGTCCATCAGCACAGCCGCTCCAGCATGTTTCGCCGACTGCCCTTGCCCAGCCGTCTCGAGCGTTAGTGCCGTGACAAGCAGCGGCGTCTCCCCCAGGTAGGGCGTTTCCCGTATCCGGCCGTCGACCTCCCGCAGGCGGTCGCCAATCCACGCGCCGTCGCGGCCGGTGCGGCGCGCGATCGCCCGAACGATCGGTTCGCTGATCGCCCGTGGCCAGACTGGGGGCAGCACCGTCGCTTCCCGCCAGCCGAGCACAGCCGCGGAGGCATAGGCACTGGTCCGAGTCGCCAGCAGTACATCGCAGTCAGGGTGCAGATCAGACAGGAGGCGACGGACCCAGCGGACAACCTCACGCCGGTGTTCGCGCGTCTCGTCAAGCGAATCCAGACACAGCAGCAACCAGCCCTCGTCGGCTGCCCGGTGGATTGCCTCTATCAACAGTCGACGATCCGCCGGTTCAACCATCTCGGCGGCGATCCCGGCGAGTTGCTCGAGTGGGTGTCGCTCGGCGACGAGATCTGGCAAATAGGAACTGCCCGGATCGCCGGAGCGAAGCAGGGACCGAAGGTCCACCAGGACGGGCAGGGTCCACCGGCGTTCCGCCTCCTGCCGCACGATCTCTCGCAAGGCCGTGGATTTTCCCGATCCCGGGGCGCCGAGCAGCAGGACCCGCCCGTAGCGCCGGAAGAAGATGTCGAGATCCACCCGGTCGCTATCTCCGTCGGAGGGCCGGACATCGCAACAGATGGAGGCGTCAATCAGCGGCAGGTCCGCGCCGAATGCGAGTAGATCGACCCCGCTGGAACCTCCGATGCGCTGGTAGTACCGGTCGATCGCGGCTCGCTCCGCGACCCTGCGCGCCGACGCGCTTGCGGTTGAATCACTGACTAGGTTGAACGGCGGGCGGCCGAGACGGTCAATCCACTGATTGAGGTCCAGCCCCGTGCGAAGCGATGCGGATCGGCGATGAGCCTTTGCCAACTCCGAGGCGGCGGCCTCGCCCTGCCCGGCTGCCACCACGTTGCCGTCCAGGAGAGCGGCAGCGACCGGCGGACCGCCCCGCCGAGCATGCCATGGAAAGGTCGCGACTGACGCGCGGGCGAGCAGTGCATCCCGAACTTCGGGCGTCACCTGCGACAAGGCCTCGGTCAGCTTGGCTAGTGCCTTGTATTCGCTCGGGGAAGGTAGGCCCGCGTGACAATCCCGCCTGCGGTCCAGGGCACCGGCCAGATGCTCGATCTCGTCATCAGCGGTCGCCGCAAGCGCCACCAACGGGGTGCGACCACCAGGATCCGCCGTGACCTGCTCCACCCACTGATCGATCACCTTGCGCAACGGGCTACCGTTCGCCGTGGTCAGCTTCAACGACTTCTTCAGCTGAAGTAGGACCCGCCGTCCATCGGTGAAGGTGACCTCGAGGTCGTCCACCGCCTCGTCGACCTCCGCCCGGATCACACACGGCAACCCATGCGTTCGCTCATCCCCGCTCACCTTGATGCTCATCCCGCGGAGACCGTGAGCGGCGACGTAGGCGGCATAGTCCGCGCGGAAGTCGCCACCTAGCTCGTTCTCGGCACCCCCGCGCGGGCCCCGGCCTGCAACTCCGGTCGGCATGGCGCAATGATGCAGCATGAGGGCGGTGTCGGTCGACGGGCGATCAGCCAGTCCGATCGAGTGCGATGACTGCGGGGTCATCGGTGATCCACCAAGCGGAAGGCCACCCGGACGAGGAGGTGCATCGGTAAGGTGCGATGCCATCCCTGATTTTTGCGTGCGTGGTGGCATGACGAGTTTCAACGCCTTGGGCAACCCCACGGTCGCAGTACGTCGAGACGACAGGCCGGAGCGCCGTAGCCGCGGGGGCCGCCAGTTGCCCGACTACCGTCCGCTCTCATTTGGAGCCCGATGACCCAGCGAACCAGGTTGTCCAGGGTTGCCTTTGGCAACCCGGGGGAACCTCATCCGCGCGGTGGTGCTCTCCCCTCGCACGGCCGTTTGCCCCCGCTTGTGCCGCAGCGCCTGAGAAGGCTGACGAGCGCCGGCGCAGGGGTGTAGCTGACAGGCTTAGCATCCGCCGTTTCTCGCTGAACTGCTGTTGTGAGGTCGTGTAAGGCGCCGTGAGGTGCCGTCAGCCACCGATGACCCTACCGCGCCGTGCTGGGCTCATAGCGTCACTGCATCGCCCCCACCAGCAGCCCTGCTGGGTGTGAACGGCGAGCAGGAGGAAGGCAGGTGACATCCTCAGGAGCCCGCACCGCCGCAGTGACCACCAGCGTCCTGTCCACCGCCGCCATCGCGGTCGTCATGGTGATGCAGAGCGGTTCGACACCGCACCTGCCGGCGCCGGCCACAATCCGGCAATGGATAGCCGACCCGATGACCAGCGGCGTCGTCGCCGTGCTCGCCGCAGCCGCGGCAGCAACGCTCTGGCTGCTGCTGGCCACTGCCGTCCTTACCTTCGCGTACGCGTCGCTGGCCCGCCGGCTGCGCCGGGCACCCGTCCTCCGTCTTCCCGGTCCGGTTCAGGGCCTCACTGCGGCGCTGCTCGGCGCGACCGCTGTCACCACCGCTACCGGCGCGGTCGCACACGCCACTGCCGCGACCACCACGACCGATGAACCAGCCGCGGCCGGACAAGCGACGGCATCGCCCGTCTCCCACCGTCCCGCTGCGAGCCACCAGCCGGCCGTGCCGCCGTCCACCTACACGGTGCGCCGCGGCGACAGCCTGTGCGGGATCGCTGCCCGCACCCTCGGCGACGCCGACCGGTGGCCGGAGATCTTCGCCCTCAACCGGGGCGCCCGTTTCCCTCCCGTCGGCGGCACCCTGCGTAACCCCGATCTCATCTACCCGGGCTGGGTTCTCCGCCTGCCGGCCGACGCCAACCACAGAGGAGACCAGACTCGGCCGCGGCGCCACGATCAGCAGCCCCGTACCGAATCCGGACGCCCGGACCTCCCGGCGCCACCCACGAAACCTGACTCCTCGGCCGGAACACCGACACCCACGACCACCACCACGGCAGGCCCGACAGCACCCGCGACCGAACCACCCCCGGCAGGCCCCGCCG